>JAFSBD010000068.1 GCA_017442025.1 Clostridia bacterium | reverse complement strand
CTCATAGCCCAAAGCCTTGGCGGCGGCGCTGATCTCGGCGAGGGTGCAGGTCTCATCCAAAATCGCAGAGGCTTGGCTCTCCTGCAGTTCAGGCTCTTCGGCCTCCTGCTCCTTGCCCGCAAGAATGTTGCTCATGATCTGATGGATGGCGGTGCTATCCAGCCCGCAGGCGGCTTGAAGGGCCTCCTTTTTAGCGCGGAAAATGTCGGAAAGAACGTCGGCACGCAGGCTCTCCTTGGCAGAGGTCTTGATGCCGTCTGCCCCGGCGGCGATGGCGGCGATCGCTGAAGCGGCGGCCATCGAAAGGGCATTGCTGGGCTGGATGTAGACCTTGATATCAGCGGCCGCTTTGATCTCGGCGATCAGGGGTGCATAATCTTCGGGGAAGAAAAGACCGCTGTCATCGCAAACAGTGATGGCGGAAGCACCGTTTTCGGCGGCAACCTTGGCGCAGGCGGCGATAAAGCCTTCTTCTGCGCGGGTGGCATCCCTTGCCACCAGTTCAACGCTGTTGCAGAGCGCCGAAGCCTCTTTGCAAAGGGTGGCGATCTTTTCCAGCATCTTGGGGGCTTTGAGATGATAGGTATATTCCATCTGCACCGTAGAGGTGGGCAAAACGATCTGCAGGGTGGGATTGAGGGTATCCTTCACGCACTCCCACGCGGCGGCAGGCGCATCCCCTACCGCGATGGCGATCGCGGCGTTTTTCATGGCGGCGGCGATGGTGCGGCAGATGATGGAATCCTCCTTTTCATGGATCAGGGCAGGCAGTTCCACCATATCAACGCCCGAAGCATCCAGCCATTGGGCGATATTTAGTTTTTCCCGGAAGGATAGGGCGTTTTTGGCCTCGGCATAGGCACGTAATGTAACATCGGAAACAACGATCTTTCTCATTTGTTCAAATCCTTTCGAAAATAAAATAGCAATAATTTTAAAGCATTAAAAAATCCCGCAAAGAAAAAACTTCTTTGCGGGATGATCAAAACTTTTTTGACCACGGTACCACCCGGCCTTGCTCCCATAAAAGGGAACCACTTATGGGGCTCCATCAAGCCCTCGGTCTGTTACGGGACCTCCCGGAGCTTCTTACTTTATTTCAGAAACCCTGCTCCGATAGGAGGCAGCATCTGCATCTCCCACCGCCTCGCACCAACCGACGGTTCTCTGAAGGGATTTTATTGCCGATACTTAATATCATCAACGCATTTATATATGAATTTGGGAATAAGTTTAGCTCAAAATCAAGCAAATGTCAAGAGTTTTTCAAAATTTTTTCAGCATTTTTAAAGGCGATCTTTTCCTTGTCGGAATCCTTTAAAGGCAGAGCCATAAAGTATTCCGCCTCTACTTTTGCATCCCAGACCGGGAAATCGCTCCCGTAGAGCACCCGATCCGCGCCGTAGGCTTCGATATAACGGAGAAATTGCTCCTTGCTCATAAATTGGCGGGAGCTGGAAAGGTCGATCCAGCAGTTCTTGGGGCCCAGCAGCGAAAGCGCCTCATCGAAAAGGCTCCAGCCGCCGAAATGGGGCGCAATGGCCTCCAAGTTCGGGAAAAGCTCCAAAACCCGCTTTAAGCGGCGGGGATGGGAATAATCATAGCGGGGGTCGCCGGTATGGATCATCAAGGGCATCTTGCCCTGCATAAAATCATAGAGGGGGAAGAGCCGCTCGTCATCAATATTAAAAAGCTGGGTATCGGGATGGAGCTTGATGCCGTGAAGGGGAGAATTTAAGATAAATTCCGCCTCTTCCATCATCCCTTCCATTTCGGGATGGATGGTACCAAACCCATGAAATTCGGGATGGGCGGCAACCTCATCTAAGATATTTTGGTTGATCTTGCGCACCTGCGCAGGATGGAGGGCAACGGGGAGAACAACAAATTCCGAAATCCCCCCCTCCTTGCCTTTTTTCAAAAGGATCTCCGCCGAGCCATGCTCGCCGCCCTCTTCATCAAAGCCGTAGAAACGGCGGATGTTGCGGGTGGCCTTATCGGCGATGGGCTCGGGATAAATGTGGGTATGAAAATCAATGAGTTTCAATGGATTCACCTTCTTTATTTTTCTTACTTTATCACCGAAAAAAGGGATTGTCAACCAAAAACTTGACAAAAGTTTTTTTCTATGTTATAGTAACCTCACTATATTGAAAGGACGAACTTTTCAAACGATGGATAGCGACAGTAGCGACGATAACCGTTGCTTTGCCTTAAATGATAAGCATATCTATTCCTTCTAAGAGGCATAGGTATGCTTTTTTGCGTTTATTTTTGCGGTTCTTTTTCCGCCCCATCGCTCGAAACCGCCTCGGCATACACAAAGTATGGCCTTTAGCGATTTCAAACGATGGATGCGAAAAAAATAACAGCAAAAACAGTCCATCGTTTTAAAAGCATTCTTTTCTAATTATTAAATTGAAGGAGAAACATTTATTATGGACCCGGACCCTGCGAACTTTCCTATATGGAACTACAT
>JAFSBD010000067.1 GCA_017442025.1 Clostridia bacterium | reverse complement strand
TACGCTTTTATCGAGCAATTAATAAAATTTTGTGCGGAAACTTTTTCATCAAATAAAATTCATTTAGGTATGGAATCTACTAAAAACATAAGACCATCGCGCTGGGTGTTCTCACCTTCTCCAAGCGGGTTATGATGACCGTTGGCAGCAGCATCGCCGAGATCAGCCAAATGGACGGCTTTTTGGTTATCATCGCCATGTCGCTTACCATCCAGTTGATGGGTGAGTTCATGGGCATCCCCGTTTCCACCTCCCAGGCGGTGGTTGGTGCGGTGGTCGGTGCCGGCTTGGTCAACGGTGTGAAGACCGTGCATTTCGGTGTCTTTAAGAACATCGCCATCGCATGGGTCAGCTCTCCCACCGTGGCAGGTCTGCTGGCCTATCTGGTTGCCCTTGCAACCCAAGGCTTCTTCGCATAAATTAAATCTAAATTAAGAATGATCCCAAAGCGGTGACAACCGCGCGGATCGCTGATATAATGGGTACCAACACGAAAAAGTGAGGTACCCATTATGTTTTATAAGATCATTTCCGATTCCTCTTCTGATCTGTTCGCCGCCGCAGGCACGGCAAAATACAGCAGTGTGCCGCTGAAGATCGTTACCGATGAAAAGGAATACGCGGACGTGCCGGGCATGGATGTGGAAACCATGGTTTCGGAGCTGCAGAAATATAAGGGGCGCTCCGGCTCCTCCTGCCCCAACGCAGAGGATTGGATGCGGGAATTTGAGGGCGCCGACGCGGCCTTTTGTGTGACCATTACCAGCGGGCTTTCGGGAAGCTGTAATGCCGCCCGCATTGCGCTGGAGGAATATCAAAAGGAGCATCCCGAATTTCAGGGCTATGTGGTGGATACCCTGTCCACAGGCCCCGAAAATGCCTTGATCATCGAGCGGCTGCAGGGGCTGCTCGGGGAGGGCTTGCCCTTCACGGAGATTGTCGATCGCATCGAGCATTATCGCCGTTCCACCCATTTGATCTTTTGCTTGGAATCGCTGAAAAACCTAGCTAATAACGGGCGTGTCAGCGGTGCGGTTGCAAAGGCGGCAGGGCTTTTGGGCATCCGTATCGTCGGTAAGGCCGGCGACGAGGGCACGCTGGAGATCACCGATAAGGTGCGGGGCGCGGAAAAGGCGATCCGGGCCATCCTCAAGAATATGCTCTGTGCCGGCTATAACGGCGGCAGGGTGCGGATCCACCATTGCCTCAATCTCGGCGCTGCCGAAAAGCTGGCTGCCCTGCTGCGGGAGCGGTTTGAAAAGGCCGAGATCCTCATCGGAAAAACCGGTGGCCTTTGCAGCTTCTATGCAGAAGCGGGCGGTTTATTGGTTGGGTATGAGGCTTAAAAAATGCTCGGAACGTGATTTTCGTTCCGAGCATTCTTTTATTTATTTAATTGATCGCAAAGGTAGTGAAGGGCAGTTTCGAATTTAACACCGTACCAATGGCCGGCATCGTCTTGGGTATTGGCGATGCATTGATAGGTGTAGTCGGCGGCGATGCGCGCCGCATCCTCGGCGGTCTTTCCCTGCATCAGCGCTCCCACGAAGGCGGAAGCGTAGATATCGCCGGTACCGTGCTTGCCTTGGGCAAAGCGGTCGTGCTCATAATAGTATTGCTCGCCGTTGCGGCAGACCACCACACCGGTC
>JAFSBD010000066.1 GCA_017442025.1 Clostridia bacterium | reverse complement strand
TCGCCGCGCTGATCATGGGCGTTTTGGGCTTCCTCTGCTTCCAGTTTATGATCCGCAATACCGAGATCCGTGTGGAGCAGGATGTTACTCTGAACGAAGAAACTCCCAAATTCAATGTCTTGAAAGCAATGGTTAACTTCCTGAAGAACCGCCCCGCTGTCGGTGCGACTGTTGCGGCAATGGGTATGTTCATCGGTATGCAGGGTGCAACCACTGCCGTTACCGTTATCTTCCAGTCTTATTTCAAGAATGTGCAGATCTCGGGTATCGTTCAGTTGTTTGCGATGATCCCCATCGTTGTCTTCACCCCGTTGGCCCGTAATATGGTGGCCAAGTTCGGTAAAAAAGAGCTGGCAACCTTCGGTTCTATCTGCTCCATCGTTGCAGGCTTAGGGCTGTTTATCGTTACCCCCGATAATACCGGGCTGGACCTGCTCATCTACATCCTTTGCCAGTTGGTCTTCTCCTTAGGTATGGGTATCTATTCCACTGTATCCTGGGCGATGATGGGCGATGCCATCGATTATAACGAGTGGAAGACCGGCAAGCGCGAAGAGGGTACGGTCTATTCCCTCCATTCCTTCTTCCGTAAGCTGGCGCAGGGCGTTGGCCCCGCATTGGTGCTGGTTGTTATGGTCGCCCTGGGTTATGTGGGCGAAAACGAAGGCAATCAGGTCTGGGAGGTTGCGGTCCGGATGCGTTATCTCGTTGCGGGCACCTTCCTCTTCTCTGCTATCATGCAGTTTGTCGGCCTGGGTCTGATCTATAATCTGGATAAGAAGACCCTTACTCAGATGACCGAAGAACTGGAAGCCAGAAAATCTGCTGAATAATAAAATGCCCGGCAGACCATAGGTTCTGCCGGGCTTCAAATTAATAAAAGGAGAAAAAACATGAGAACGATTTTAAATCTCAACCGTAAATGGGCCTTTGGTAAAGCGGTTTCCGAAATTCCCGCGGTCATTCCTGCGGAGTGGAATTTCGTCAACCTGCCCCATTCCTGGAACGCCATCGATGGGCAGGACGGTGATAACGATTATTTCCGCGGCACCTGCATCTATGCCAAGACCATCGATAAAATGGAGCTGCCTGAGGCAGATCGCTATTATCTGGAGATCAAGGGCGCAAATTCTTCCGCCGAGGTCTATCTCAACGGTAAGAAATTGGCCACCCACCATGGCGGTTATTCCACCTGGAGAGTGGATCTCACCGATTCCTTGGAGCCGATGAACCTGCTGGCGATCTCTGTTGATAACGCGGCAAACGAGACCGTTTATCCCCAGATGGCCGACTTTACCTTCTATGGCGGCATCTATCGGGATATCAATCTGATCTGCGTCAGTGAATCCCATTTTGATCTGGATTATTACGGCGGACCCGGCCTGAAGGTTACCCCCATTGTGGAAGGCACCGATGCCAAGGTGGAGATCGAGGCCTATGTTACCAACAGTAAGATGGGTCAGGGGCTGAGATTCAGCATCCTGAATGCCGAGGGCGAATTGGTTACCGAAGGGGTAACCGATGAGCAAAAGGCGGTTTTATTGCTCAATAATGTTCACCTTTGGAACGGGAAGAAAGATCCCTATCTTTATACCGCTAAGGTAGAATTGCTGGAGGATGGCATTGTTCTGGATGCCGTTTCCGCCCGCTTCGGCTGCCGCACCTTTGCGATTGATCCGGATCGCGGCTTTATCTTGAATGGTGAAGAGTATCCTCTGCGCGGTGTTTCCCGCCATCAGGATCGCTGGGGCTTTGGTAATGCTTTGTTGCCCGAGCATCATGAGGAGGATATCGACCTCATCTGCGAAATGGGCGCAACCACCATCCGCCTTGCTCACTATCAGCACGATCAGTATTTCTATGATCTCTGCGATGAGCGGGGCTTGGTCATCTGGGCGGAGATCCCCTATATCTCCAAGCATATGCCTACCGGCCGCGAGAATACCGTCTCCCAGATGAAGGAACTGATCATTCAGAATTATAACCATCCCTCCATCGTTGTCTGGGGGCTTTCCAATGAGATCAGCATCGGCGGTTCGGATGAAGATCTTTTGGAAAACCATCGCATCCTCAACGCGCTTTGCCATGAGATGGATCCTACCCGTAAAACGACCATTGCGGCGGTATCTATGTGTAAGATGGAAGATCCCTATCTGCAGATCCCCGATGTGGTTTCCTATAACCATTATTTCGGTTGGTACGGCGGCGAGACCGATATGAACGGTCCTTGGTTTGATAAGTTCCATGCTATGCATCCCAATATTCCCATCGGTTGCTCCGAATACGGTTGCGAGGCCCTCAATTGGCATACCTCCGATCCCATGCAGGGCGATTATACCGAAGAATATCAGGCCTATTACCATGAGGAGCTGATCAAGCAGTTCTTCAGCCGCAAGTATCTCTGGGCAACCCATGTCTGGAATATGTTTGATTTCGGTGCCGATGCCCGTAATGAGGGCGGCGAGAACGGCCAGAATCATAAGGGCCTTGTTACTTTTGACCGTAAATATAAGAAGGATTCCTTCTATGCCTATAAGGCATGGCTTTCCGATGATCCCTTTGTCCATCTCTGCGGTAAGCGGTATATCGATCGGGTGGAGGAGGTTACCAAGGTAACCGTTTATTCCAACCTGCCCGAGGTGGAACTTTTCGCCAACGGCGAGAGTTTAGGCAAAAAAGCGGCTGAGGATCATTTCTTCTATTTCGATGTTCCCAACGTAGGGGAGACTAAGCTGGTCGCCGTTGCAGGGGAGCATAAGGACGAAAGCCTGATCCGCAAGGTGGATACCTTCAATGAATCCTATCGCCTGAAGGAAAAGGGAGCGATCCTCAATTGGTTTGATATCGAAGCTCCCGAGGGTTATCTCTCTTTGAATGATAAGATGAGCGACGTTCTGGCAACCATCAAGGGCAAGATGCTCTTTATGAGCCTGGCCGGCAAGATGCTGGGCGGCAGTAAGGACGGCAAGATGAAGGCGGCCGGATTTGAGGTTGGTCCCGAGATGATGAGCATGATGGGCGGCTTTACTGTCTTGCGCCTGTTTACCCTGATGGGCGGTATGGCCGATATGAAGTTCACCAAAGAGCAGCTTTTGGATCTCAATGCAAAGTTGAATAAAATCAAAAGTCCTAAAAAATAATTCTTTATAAGAAAGTGTTTTTTAAAAGACCGCAGTCTGCAATCCCGCAACTGCGGTCTTTTTATCAAAAAATATGCTCTATCAGAAATAGAGTTTTTTGAAAATGGGTTGTTTTTTGGTATCATTTCAATTTGATGTATGATAAAATAGGGTTAAATAAAACTTCAGGAGGATCTGAATGATGGCTAAAAAACGTTTTGCTCAGGTAGGCCTTGGCGGCCGTGCACGGTTTTTTTATCATGCAGTAGCGCAGACCTATGGAGATTCCAGCGAACTGGTCGGTTTTTGCGATATCAACCGCACCCGCCTGGAATATGCCAACGAAGTGTTGGTGAATGATTTTAATTATCCCGCTGTCCCGCTCTATGGGGCCGATGAATTTGAGAAAATGATTCTGGAAACCAAGCCGGATTGCGTGATCGTTACCACCATCGACCGCACCCATCATAAGTATATCTGCAAGGCGATGGAGATGGGCTGTGATGTTATCACCGAAAAGCCCATGACGATGGACGCCAAGAAGGCGCAGGAGATCCTCGATTGCGTGGAAAGAACCGGCAAGAATCTGCGGGTCTCCTTCAACTATCGCTATGCGCCCTATAATACCAAGCTGCGCGAGGTGATTATGGACGACGCCATCGGCGAGCCCAAGCAGATCCATTTTGAATGGATGCTCAACTACCGCCATGGCGGCGATTATTTCCGCCGTTGGCATCGGGATAAGAGAAACAGCGGCGGCTTGCTGGTGCATAAATCCACCCACCATTTCGACTTGGTTAATTTCTGGATCGGCAGTTATCCCGTTCGCGTTTTTGCCATGGGCGATCTGATGTTCTATGGCCGTGAGAATGCTGAGAACCGCGGTATTACCGAATTCTACGATCGCGGTATCCATAACCCCAATGTGAAAACCGATCCCTGGGCGCTGGATCTCCATAAATCCGAGCTGCTGGAGCGTCTTTATCTTGATGCCGAAAAGGATGATGGCTATATCCGCGATCAGAGCGTCTTCGGCGATAATATCAGCATTGAAGATACCATGAACGTTATGGTCGAGTATGCCAACGGCGCCAAGATGAGCTACTCCCTCAACGCCTATTCCCCCTGGGAAGGCTTCCGTATCGGCATCACCGGCACCAAAGGGCGCGTG
>JAFSBD010000065.1 GCA_017442025.1 Clostridia bacterium | reverse complement strand
CTATATGTTGCGATTCTGCGAAAAGAGAATAAAACGGCAAATCTGACCGAACTAAATGCTATTTGTGAAGGGCGGATCAGTAAACCGAGTTTGAGCCGTAAATTGAATAAGATTATTGATTTTTCAAAAAATATTAAAGGATAAATGAAATGAACGATTTTGTCCATCTTCATCTTCATACTGAATATAGCCTATTAGATGGTGCTTGCCGGATCAATGAGGTGGTTGCTCAGGCAAAGGCCTTGGGTCAGTCTGCCCTGGCGATAACCGACCATGGTGTTATGTATGGCGTGGTGGACTTTTATAAAGCTTGCAAACGGGAAGGAATCAAGCCCATTATCGGTTGCGAGATCTATATGGCGCCCCATGGCCGAAAGGATAAACAATACGATCTGGACGGAAAATATTCCCATCTTATTTTGCTGGCCAAGAATAAGATCGGCTATCATAACTTGATCAAAATCGTCTCGCGCGGATTTACCGAAGGATTTTATTTTAAGCCGCGCGCGGATTTCGAACTGTTGGAGCAATATAGTGAGGGGTTGATTTGCCTTTCGGGTTGCATTGCGGGCTCGGTCCAGCAACGGTTGCTTCGGGATGATTATGAAGGCGCCAAGGCAGAGGCCTTGCGTTATCGTGCCATTTTTGGCGACGATTATTATTTGGAACTGCAAAATCATGGCTATAAGGAAGATGCAGTGATCCTTCCGGGTTTATTGCGCCTTCATGAAGAAACAGGGATTCCCATGGTTGCGACCAACGATGCCCATTATATTAAAAAAGAAGATTCTTTTACGCAAAAGGTATTGATGTGTATCCAGATGAATAAGACGCTGGAAGATGATGATGCTCCCGGTTTTGATACAGAAGAGTTTTATTTGAAGAGCGGGGATGAAATGGCCGCGTTATTCGGTCAATATCCAGGAGCTATCGAGAATACCTTGAAGATTGCAAATGAATGTAACTATGATTTTGAATTCGGTCAGTTCCATCTTCCTAAGTTTCAACTGCCCGAGGGCGAGACGGACAGTTATTCCTATTTGTATAAACTTTGCTATGCGGGACTTTCGGAAAAATATCCTGTGGTTACAAAAGAATTGGAGGATCGTTTAAACTACGAACTGGAAACGATTCGCAACATGGGATATGTGGACTATTTTCTGATCGTCAGCGATTTTATTGCTTATGCTAAAAATAACGATATCCCTGTTGGCCCGGGGCGCGGCAGTGCGGCGGGTTCCTTGGTGTCTTATTGTCTGAGTATCACCGATATCGATCCCATTCAATACGATCTTCTGTTTGAACGTTTTTTGAACCCGGAGCGGGTAACCATGCCGGATATCGATATTGATTTTTGCTATGAAAAGCGAAGCCGCGTTATCGATTATGTGATTGAGAAATACGGTGAAAATAACGTCGCTCAGATCGTTACCTTTGGAACAATGGCCGCCAAGCAGGCTGTTCGGGATGTTGGCCGCGCCATGGGGATTCCTTATGGGGAAGTGGATGCGGTTGCTAAGATGATCCCATTCCGTTTAGGGATCACTTTGCAAGATGCTATTAACGAAGTTCCTGCCTTGAAAGAACTGTATGAAACTAATCAGTCGGTGCGCCGGCTTTTGGATCAAGCCTTGCGTTTGGAAGGGGTTCCTCGCCATAATTCAACCCATGCTGCAGGCGTTGTTATAACGGAAAATGAGGTTAGTGATTTTGTTCCCATTTCCTTGAATGGAGATGCATTTGTTACGCAATTTCCGATGACGACCTTGGAGGAATTGGGGTTGCTCAAGATGGATTTTTTGGGTCTGCGCAATCTAACCATTATTCGGGATACCGAAAAATTGATTCGTCAGACTGATCCGAATTTTGATATAAAAAAAATACCTCTTGATGACCCGGCCACCTTCAAAACATTGGCCAGCGGCAACACAATTGGTATTTTTCAAATGGAAAGCCCCGGTATGCGGCAGGTTCTGACTCGCCTCAAACCCTCGGAATTTGAAGATATCATCGCGGTTATTTCTCTCTATCGGCCCGGCCCGATGGATTCGATTCCCATGTATATCGAAAATAAAAATAATCCCCAAAAGGTAAAATACTTGACACCTGAATTGGAACCGATTTTAAAGGTAACCTATGGGTGCATCGTTTATCAAGAGCAAGTTATGCAGATTGTTCGCTCATTGGCGGGTTATTCCTACGCTCGAGCGGATCTGGTGCGCCGTGCCATGAGTAAGAAAAAAACGGATGTTATGGAACGGGAGCGGGAAATTTTTCTGCATGGCTCTTTGGATGAAAAGGGGAATGTTTTGATTCCCGGTGCGGTGCGTAATGGGGTTTCGGAAAAAGCGGCAAATAAAATCTTCGATCAAATGATCGATTTTGCTAAGTATGCCTTTAATAAATCCCATGCAACCTGCTATGCAAAGGTCGCTTATCAGACGGCTTATCTGAAGACCCATTATCAAACTGCCTATTTGGCGGCTTTAATGACCAGTGTGATCGGTTCCACCGAAAAGACCGCGGAATATATCGAGGAGTGCAGAAGGCTTGGGATCAAGGTTTTACCGCCTCATATCAATAAAAGCCGTTCGCGCTTTCAGGCAACAAAAGATGGGATCATCTACGGCCTGCTTGCTATTAAGAATGTTGGCGTTAAGATGGTCCATGATATTGTTGCGGAGCGGGATAAAAACGGGGAATATAATGATTTTGTCGATTTTTGCAACCGCATTGCGGGAGCAGATGTTAATTCCCGCGCCATCGAAAGCATGATCAAGTGTGGCGTTTTTGACTGCTTTAAGTATTCCAGAAGGCATCTGACAATGGTTCATGAACCTCTTCTCAATAGCATTACTGCCGAAAAGAAAAATCAAATCGATGGGCAGATTGGGCTGTTTTCTATGCTGGAGGAGCCTGCGGACGTCGGCGGAAGATTTTTTGCAGACCCTCAGCCGGAATTTGAGAAATCGGTCAAGCTCGCCTTTGAAAAGGAATTGATCGGTATTCATCTATCGGATAATCCTTTTGAGCCCTATCGCCATATTTATGCGCGCAAGGATATTTGCAGATTTGCCAAAGCCCTTTCGGAGGAAACTTCCGACGGGGCTGAAATCTGGTGTTTTGCGCAGGTCGATAGTTTTCGTTCGGTTAAGACAAAAAACGGCAAGGAAATGGGCTATCTTGGCTTATCGGATATCAGCGGTGGAATAGAAGGGATCTTATTTCCTAAAACGTATGCGATGCTTCGATCGCGCTTATCTAAAAATGCGATGGTTTTTCTGCGCGGTAAGATTCAAAAGGATGAGCAACGCGGAACAAAACTTTTGATTGAAGAAATACACCACCCCAGCGAACGGGAGTTAAACGAGAAGGTGAAGCGTTTGTATTTAAAACTTCCCGGTCAGGATGATCCGATGACAGAGCGTGTTTTGGAAGTGTTGCAGGATAATCCGGGTGATCAGGAATGTATATTATATTTTTCCGACACCAAGAAGAGCGTTTCAACATTAAATAAATTTGGAATCACCATCGGAGACACACTTTTAAAAGAATTAAAAAAATTGCTGAATGACTCGGAAATTGTAGTAAAATAGCATTGATTTTTTAATATTAATAGTGTATAATTTCATCTATAATTTCAAAAAGAAGGTATGGCTATGGAATCTAAAGTAAAAAAGATCGGTGTTTTGACCAGTGGTGGTGATGCACCGGGTATGAACGCGGCGATCCGTTCGGTTGTGCGTGCGGCGCGTTATAGAGGAATTGAAGTTGTTGGTATTCGCAGAGGGTATGCCGGCTTGATTGCAGGCGATACCATGGAACTGGATGTTCGGGATGTGTCCAACATTCTTCATGCAGGCGGCACTATGCTTTATTCTGCCCGCAGTAAAGAATTTTGCACCGAGGAAGGAATGCAAAAGGCTATTGCTGTTTGCAAAGAGCAGGGGATTGAAGGCTTGGTTGTTATTGGCGGCGATGGTTCTTATCGCGGCGCCGGCGACCTTTCGGCCCGCGGCATTCCTTGCGTTGGTATTCCTGGTACCATTGATAATGATATTACTTCTACCGACTATACCATCGGTTTTGATACCTGCATCAACTGTGTTGTTGATATGGTTGACCGTATCCGCGATACCATGCGCTCTCACGAGCGTTGCTCGGTTGTTGAGGTTATGGGTCGTCATGCTGGATATGTTGCTCTGCATGCGGGCATTGCAACCGGTGCAACTTTTGTTATGGTGCCTGAAGTGCCCAGCTCGGTTGTGGATGTAATCAAGAAGATCGAAGAAGGCCGTAAGCTCGGCAAGTCCAACTTTATTGTAATTGTTGCCGAAGGCGTTGGCAATGCGGAAGATATGTCCAGATATATTCAGGAAACAACCGGTATTGTTACCCGTGCAACCATCCTTGGTCATGTTCAGCGCGGCGGTTCGCCCACATCCCGTGATCGTGTTTTAGCCAGTCAATACGGCAATTTTGCTGTTGAACTCCTCGCGGCAGGGAAGAGCAATCGTGTTGTTGGAATGCGTAAGGATGAGCTGGTTGATTATGACCTTCATGAGGCACTGGCGATGAAGAAAGAATTCCCCATGGATCTCTATAATATGAGCGATATTATTTCCATCTAAATGAATACGGCGCAGCCATTATGTGGCTGTGCCGATTTTCTTTAGATATTTTGAAAATTTCTCTTGATTTTTTTGTGACTATAGAATATAATAGATGCGTTCACAAAATGCCGGTGTGTTGGAATTGGCAGACGAGACGGACTCAAAATCCGTTGTCAGCGATGGCGTGTGGGTTCGAGTCCCACCACCGGCACCAAAAAGCGACTTGCTCAGCAAGTCGCTTTTTATATTAAATTAAGTTTTTCCATTTCCTTGCGGATTCGTTTTGCCAGGGCATCGGTGCAAGAAACCAGAGGGAGGCGAGGACTGCCGCAGGGCAGATTCAGTTCTTTTGCGGCTGCTTTGATAGGGATTGGATTGACCTCCTCGAAAAGCAGGCGAATGAGAGGTAGAAATTTTTGATGCAAAGCCAGAGCTTTTTGAGGCTCGCCGTTTTGGTATAGATAGCAGATTCTCTGCACCTCTGAAGGGGCGATATTGCTTAAAACAGAGATCACGCCGGTGCCGCCTAAGGAAAGAAACGGTAAAATTTGATCATCATTTCCGCTATAAATGAGAATATCGTTGCATAGCCCTGCAATTTCGGCTGTCTCTGAAATATTGTTACCGGCGTCCTTAATGCCAATGATATTGGGGTGGACAGATAGTGCCTTGCAGGTTTTGGGCTCGATTTTAAGTCCTGTTCGGCCGGGGATATTATATAAGATGATGGGGATGCTCACACGATCTGCAATGGCATAATAATGCTGAATTAAGCCGTTTTGCGTTGTTTTATTGTAGTAGGGTGTTACGATTAGGAGCGCATTTGCTCCGCGTTTTTCGGCTTCTAAACTCAAGCGAATGGCGGTGGCTGTGTTGTTGCTTCCCGAGCCTGCAATCAGCGGTACGCGATGGTTGATATACTCGGCAGACTTTGCGATCAGCAAGCTATATTCCTCAAAGCGTAGGGTGCTGGCTTCGCCTGTTGTTCCTGCTACCACGATGGCGCTTATTCCATTTTCGATTTGAAGCTCGATCAACTGCTTTAACCCTTCAAGATCTAAAGAGCCATCCTCTTTAAAAGGGGTAATCAGCGCTGTGGCGGCGCCGATGAATAATGGATTTTGCATAGTGCCCTCCAATTATCTAAAAACTATTGAAATATCTTATTATTCCATATATAATTATATGAATGGAAGATAAGAATTGATACTGTATAAAATGATGTGAAGTGAGTTGTTGTTGTGTTTATTGATGAATTTGATTATGAACTTCCTGCAAATTTGATTGCCCAAACGCCTCTCGATCAAAGGGATCATTCCAGATTGCTGGTGCTGCATCGCGGGGATGGCCGAATCGAACATCGGCATTTTTATGATATTTTGGATTATCTGAATGCGGGGGATCTCTTAGTTGTGAATGATTCTAAGGTCATTCCTGCCCGTATTTTTGGAACAAAGGCAGAAACCGGCGGTCTGGTTGAGGTCTTGCTTTTAAAGGCATTGGAAGAAAATGTCTGGGAGGTGTTGGTAAAGCCCGGGAAAAAGGCTCGCCCCGGTCAGGTGTTGGAATTTCAGCAGGGCATGAACGGAACGGTATTGGAAATCTTAGAGGATGGAAAGCGTAAGATCCGTTTTGAGCATGGGGCTTCTTCGATTTATGAAATTCTTGATCAGATCGGCAAGATGCCGCTTCCTCCGTATATTACCGAACAATTGCAGGATCAAGGCCGTTACCAGACCGTTTATGCAAAGGAATTGGGTTCTGCTGCAGCACCGACGGCAGGATTGCATTTTACCGATGAACTGATCGATAGAGTTAAAGAGAAGGGGATCGAGATGGCCTCGGTTACACTTCATGTTGGCTTAGGGACCTTTCGTCCTGTGAAGGAGAATGATATTTCTAAGCACATCATGCATTCGGAGTATTTTTCGATTCCCGAAGAGACTGTAGAGAAGATCTGGCAGGTTAAGAAATCCGGCGGGCGTATAATTGCTGTTGGAACGACGGCAACGAGAACGTTGGAAAGCGGTTTTGATGAGAAACTGAATTGTATTCGTTCCTCGGGAGATACCGACAT
>JAFSBD010000064.1 GCA_017442025.1 Clostridia bacterium | reverse complement strand
TGACCGGCGAGGATATGCACCATGCCGATCGGTATGAAAATTTCCGCAATACCCTTCATCGTTTGCTGGAGCTGGGGGCGTTGCCCATCATCAACGAAAACGATACCGTTTCTACCGCCGAGATCGCGGTGGGGGACAACGACACCTTGGGCGCGATCGTTGCCAAGGGTGCGGATGCGGAGCTGCTGGTATTGCTCACCGACATCGACGGTCTTTATACCGCCGACCCCCGCACCAACCCCGATGCGACTTTGGTTGCCGAGGTTTCGGAGATCACGCCCGAACTGCTTGCAACGGCGGGCGGAAAGGGCTCAGCATTGGGTACCGGCGGAATGGCGACCAAGCTTTCTGCCGCCGCAATGTGTATGAAAAACGGCATCTCCACGGTGATCGCCAACGGCGATGATCCGGAGCTTCTTTATGACATTTTAGAGGGCAAGCCGGTTGGCACCCTTTTCAGAGGTAGATAAATGACCACGCAAGAAATTTTACAAAAAGCAGTTGCCGCCCGCTCGGCGATGGCGGTATTGCAAACGGCCGATAAGAATAAGGCTCTGCTGGCCATGGCAGAGCGGCTGGAGCAGGCAACCGATGAAATATTGAGCGCCAACGAGCAGGATCTTAAAGAGTTCGGCGATACCATGACGGTGGTGATGCAGGACCGCCTGCGGCTCAACGCGGAGCGTATTGCAGATATGGCCTTTGGCATTCGCGAGGTGGCGGAACTGCCCGATCCTGTTGGTGCAGTTTTGGAGCAGGTGGAGCGCCCCAACGGGTTGTTGATCCAAAAAACAGCCGTCCCCATGGGGGTGGTGGCGATCATCTATGAAAGCCGCCCCAATGTTACCGCCGATGCGGCGGCGTTGGCCTTCAAGAGCGGCAACGTTTGCATTCTGCGGAGCGGCAAGGAGGCTTGGCGGTCGGCCAAGGCGATCGTTTGCGCCCTGCGGCAGGGGCTGGAGGATATGGGCCTGCCTGCCGATGGTGTTCAATTGATCGAAGATACCACCCGCCAATCGGCCAGAGAGTTGATGGAGGCGGTGGGATATGTGGATCTGCTGATCCCCCGCGGCGGCCCCGGCCTGATCAACGCCTGCCTGGAGGGGGCGAAGGTGCCCGTTATCCAGACAGGGACGGGAATCTGCCACATCTATGTCGACCAATCGGCGGATATGGAAAAGGCACTGAATATTATTGAGAATGCAAAGACCAGCCGTCCTTCGGTCTGCAATGCGGCGGAGGTCTGCCTGGTGCATCGCGGGATCGCGAAAGAATTTTTGCCCCGCCTGAAAGCGCGTCTTTCCAAGGTGGAGTTCCGTTGCGATGGGGAAGCCCAAGCCATCCTGCAGGGAACACCTGCGGGTGAGAAGGATTTCGATACCGAATTTTTAGACTATATCCTGGCGGTCGGGATCGTTGGGAGCGTGGAAGAGGCGCTGAAGCATATTGCCGCCCATTCCACCGGCCATAGCGAGGCGATCATTACCGAGGACGCCGAAAGTGCCAAACTTTTCACCGCCATGGCGGATAGCGCGGCAGTCTATGTCAACGCCTCCACCCGGTTTACCGACGGCGGGCAGTTTGGCCTGGGATGCGAGATGGGCATCTCCACCCAAAAGCTCCATGCCAGAGGGCCGATGGGGCTAAGAGAGTTGACCACCTATAAGTACATTATTCAAGGAAACGGGCAGGTGAGAGGATGAACTACGGATTTATCGGTTGCGGAAACATGGGCGGTGCGTTGGCATCCGCCGCATCCCAAGCGGTGGGCGGAGAAAAGATCCTCTTAGCCGATGCCGATCTTCAAAAGGCGCAGGCGCTGGCCGCGCGGATCGGCGCGAAGGTCTCCGATCTCGAAACCATTGCGAAGGAATGCGATTATATCATTTTGGGCGTGAAGCCCCAAGGGATGGCGGCCCTGCTGGCCGATCTTCCCATCGAGGGCAACCCCACTATGGTCAGCATGGCGGCGGGGCTTTCCACCGAAACCCTCGGCAGGATGGCGGGCAGGGAGCTTTCTTGGATCCGCATCATGCCCAATACTCCGGTGGCGTTGGGGGAGGGGCGCATCCTTTATACGCTGAAAAATGCCGATGCCAAGGCAGAGGAGGGGTTCTTGACCCTCTTTTCCAAGGCGGGCGCGCTATATAAATTGGAGGAGCATCTCATCGATGCAGGAACCGCCCTTTCGGGTTGCGGCCCCGCTTTTGTTTACCTCTTCATCGAGGCGTTAGCAGAAGGGGCGGCGCGATGCGGCGTTCCCCAAGAGATGGTGGTGGAATTGGCGGCAGGAACGGTGCTGGGCGCGGCCAAAATGGTGCTCCAAGGGGAAAAGGAGCCTGCCGAGCTGCGGGAGAACGTATGCAGCCCCGGCGGCAGCACCATCGAGGGGATAAAATCCCTGGAGGCGGATGATTTCCGCAAGATCATTTATCAGGCAGTTGAAAAATCATATATTCGAACAAAGGAGTTAGGACAATGAGAATTGAAGAAAACATCGAATTTATCCGCGGCTTTGATGCGGAAGTGGGCGCGGCCATCGAAGCAGAATATAAGCGCCAGCAGGACGGCATCGAGCTGATCGCCTCCGAAAACGTTGCCTCCGAGGCGGTCATGGCCGCGATGGGAACGGTGCTGACCAATAAGTATGCCGAAGGCTATCCCGGCAAGCGGTATTATGGCGGTTGCCAATGCGTAGACGTTGTGGAAGAGATTGCCCGCAAGCGCGCCTGCGAACTCTTTGGCGCAGAGCACGCCAACGTTCAGCCCCATAGCGGCGCGCAGGCCAATATGGCGGTCTATTTTGCTTTCCTCAAGCCCGGTGATACCGTTATGGGTATGAATCTGGCCCATGGCGGCCATTTGACCCATGGCAGCCCGGTGAATATGTCCGGCTCTTTCTTTAACTTTGTTCCCTATGGAGTCTCCGATGATGGGTTCATCGATTATGATGAAATGGAGAAACTTGCCAAAGAAAATCAGCCCAAATTGATCGTAGCAGGTGCGTCCGCTTATCCCCGCACCATCGATTTCAAGCGGATCTCCGAGATCGCAAGATCGGTTGGCGCGTTGTTTATGGTGGATATGGCCCATATCGCGGGCTTGGTTGCGGCAGGGATGCATCCCTCGCCCGTGCCCTATGCGGATATTGTTACCACCACCACCCATAAGACCTTGCGCGGTCCCCGCGGCGGCCTGATCCTCTGCAAGGAGGAATATGCCAAGGCCATCGATAAGGCCATCTTCCCCGGCACGCAGGGCGGCCCCTTGGAGCATATCATCGCCGCCAAGGCGGTCTGCTTCGGGGAAGCGCTCAAGCCGGAATTCAAGGCCTATCAGGAGCAGGTGGTGAAAAACGCCAAGGCGTTGGAGAAAAAGTTGCTTTCTGAGGGGATCAATCTGGTCTCGGGCGGAACGGATAACCATCTTTTGCTTTTGGATCTGCGGAGCAACGGTATTACCGGCAAGGAGCTGGAGCACCGCCTGGATGAGGTGCATATCACCGCCAACAAAAACGCCATCCCCAACGATCCCGAAAAGCCCTTTGTTACCAGCGGAATCCGCCTGGGCTCTCCTGCGGTTACCACCCGCGGCTTCAAGGAGGCCGAGATGGAGATGGTCGGCGGCTGGATCAAGGATGTTATTGCCGATTTTGAGGGCAATAAGGAACGGGTTACCAAGGAAGTTATGGCCCTTTGCGAAAAGTTCCCTCTTTACAGATAAGGAGACATAAAAATGAAACGTAAACTTTTGAAATTGCTCAACAGAAATTCCCGTACTCCCCTGGAGGATCTGGCAACCATGATCGGCGTTGCACCCGAAGAGGTTGCCAAGGCCATCGATGAGATGGAGAAGGAAGGTGTGATCCGCGGCTATAAGGCAGTGATCGACTGGGAACGGTTGGATAATTCCTATGTTTCTGCGCTGATCGAGTTGCAGGTTACTCCCAAGGCGGCCTTAGGCTTTGAAGAAGTGGCCGAAAAGATTGCAAAATACCCCGAGGTAGAATCGGTCTACCTGATGTCCGGCGGCTATGACCTCACTGTTATAGTCAAGGGGAAGAACTTCCATGAAGTGGCAATGTTTGTTGCAAAAGAGTTGGCGCCGATGGAGAGTGTTACCTCCACCGCCACTCATTTTGTCCTGCGTCGCTATAAGGAATTGGATGTTCAGCTTTGCGATACAAATTGCGACGATCGGGGGCTCTATTCCCTTTGATGGACTATAATAAACTTCTCAACCCGGAGGTTCTGAACATTCAGCCCTCCGGTATCCGCCGGTTTTTTGATCTGGCGGAGACGATGAGCGAGGTGATCTCCCTGGGTGTGGGCGAGCCGGATTTCCCCACCCCCTGGCTGATCCGCAAGGCGGGTATCCGTTCCTTGGAGGACGGTAAGACCCGCTATACCTCCAATAGCGGCCTGCAATCCCTGCGGGAAACGGTCGCGCAATACTTAAATCGGAAATACGGGCTTTGCTACGAGCCGCTCAGCGAGATCTTGGTTACCGTTGGCGGGAGCGAGGCGATCGATGGTTGCATCCGCGCGGTGGTCGCGCCGGGGGATGAGGTCATTATCCCGCAGCCCAGCTATGTCTGCTATGAGCCCATCACCCGCCTGGCAGGCGGTGTTCCGGTGATTATCGAGACCAAGGCCGAGGATCAGTTTAAACTGACGCCGGAAGCGTTGAAGGCGGCCATCACCGATAAGACCAAGTTGTTGATCCTGCCCTTTCCCTGCAACCCCACCGGGGCGATCATGGAAAGAGAGGATCTGGAAAAAATTGCCGAGGTGTTGCGGGGAACGAATATCCTTGTCCTTTCCGATGAAATTTATGCCGAGCTGACCTTCGGCGGAAAAAACCATGTTTCCATCGCCAATCTCGAGGGAATGAAGGAACGCACTATTCTGGTCAATGGCTTTTCCAAAGCCTTTTCCATGACCGGCTGGCGGATGGGCTATGCCTGTGGCCCGCAGGAGATCATGGCCCAGATCACTAAGATCCATCAATTTGCCATTATGTGCGCCCCCACTACCTCCCAATATGCGGCCATTGTAGCGATGACCGAATGCGATGAGATCGTTCGGGAAATGCTGGAGGAATATGATACCCGCCGCCGCCTGATCGTGGATGGCTTTAATAAGCTGGGGCTGACCTGCCGCGATCCCAAAGGTGCGTTCTACGCCTTCCCCTCCATCCAAAAAACGGGCCTTACCAGCGAGGAATTCTGCCAACGCCTGCTGGAGAGCAAGCATGTGGCGGTAGTTCCCGGCCCGGCCTTTGGCCAGGGCGGCGAGGGCTTTATCCGCGCCTCCTATTGCTATTCCACCGATCATATCAAAGAGGCGTTAAAGCGCATTGAAGAATTTTTGGAGGAGTTAGGCCAATAAAATGGGTGCATCTTTCAATTTGATTGCCTCGATTTAGAAGAATAAAAACAGCCGACCGATGGGTCGGCTGTTTTTGATTGTTACCAAATTGTAGGAATTTGTAATTTGACATGGTATATATTGGTATGGTATAGTGAAATTAGAAAGAATATGTATTCATTTGGCAAAAAACCTGCAAACTTCCTCTCGCGTGGTGCTTGCCTTAGAATAAAAAACAGCCTTTCCGAAAGGGAAGGCTGTTTTTGCGTTTTATTTCATGTAGCGATCCAATTTTCTCTTTTGGAAAAACCGCATAAAGGGTACTCCCAAAGCAAAGCAGACGATAAATTCGCTGGCGGCAACCTCCAGCACCATCATCAGCCAGGGGAGAAGGGCAAAGGATTCCAGCATCATAAAGGCCAGCATGGTGCCGATGATCAATCCGTTGAATAGGATCGGCCAAAGGGGCGCGATCAGCAGATGGCGGCTCTTATAGGTGAAATAAGCCGCGATCAGCGTTGCCAATGTGCCGAAGATGGCATCCCAAACGGTGGAAAAGATCAAGTTGGAAAGCAGGCAGCCGATCGTTACCCCCGGGATGGCCCAGGGGGAAAAGAAGGGCAAGAGGGTTAAAAGCTCGGCCAGGCGAAATTGGATGGGGCCGAAGGCGAACTGCCCGAAGGGCAGAGTCAAAACAACATAGAGGGCGGCGATAATTCCGGTTATCGCCAGACCTTTGGTGGTTCTTTTCATTTTATTATCTCCTTAGTATGATTTAAGGTCCGGATCAGGATCAGTAACGACAGACCAAACGGTTGAAAATGGCGCATCTTCCGCCGAAAAGACCACTCGGCGTATCAAATATACGCGGTCGGGATCTTTTCAACGAAACCTACGCTCATTTTGAACCGTTTTAAAAAATGAGCGCAGGGGATCCGTTTAGGAAAGCTTTTCAATACCCTTCGCGATTCTCTTGAGGGTCTCTTCCTTGCCCAAGAGATAAGCCAGCTCAACACCGCCGCCGGGGGTAAACTGCTTGCCCGAAAGGGCGGTGCGGAGCGGCCAGAGGATCAGGCCGTTTTTAACCTCCAGCTTGGCAATGAGATCGAAAAGGGCGGTGTGAATATTTTCTTGGGTCCAATCGGTGATGGCCTCCAGCACCGGCAGGGTCGCTTTGAGGGAATCAAGAGAATTTTCGGGGTTGGTTTTCATCTTTTTATGGGTATAGAGCGCAATGTCGTATTCCGGCAGAGTATCGATAAAATCGATCATCTCGGGAATCTCATTGAGGATCTGGCAACGGCCCTGCAGCAAAGCGGCCAGCGCGGCAAAATCGATATCGGTGCGGGTAACCGCCTGCTCGATAAAGGGCTTGGCCATCGCCAAGAATTCCTCGGCGGGCAGAGCCTTGATATATTCACCGTTGAGCCAGTTGAGCTTTTCGGTATCGAAGATGGCGGGAGATTTGGAAATGCCTGCAATATCAAATTCTTGGATCAGCTCTTCCAGGGTGAATTTCTCCTGCTCGCTCTTGGGCGCCCAGCCCAAAAGGGCGATATAGTTGAGGACTGCATCCTTCAGGTAACCCTTTTTGATCAGGTCTTCATAGGAGGCATCGCCGTTGCGCTTGGAGAGCTTATTTTGGGCATCCTTCATAACCGGCGCGCAATGGACATACTTGGGGATCTCCCAACCGAATGCTTCATAGAGCAGGTTATATTTGGGGGCGGAGGAGAGGTATTCCTTGCCGCGAACAACGTGGGTGATGTTCATCAGATGATCGTCCACAACATTGGCAAAGTTATAAGTGGGCAGACCGTCGGTCTTCATCAGGATCTGATCGTCCAACTCGCTGTTGTCTACCGTGATTTCGCCGTAGATCTCATCATGGAAGGTGGTGGTGCCGCCCTCGGGGATCTTCTGGCGGATAACAAAGGGAACGCCCGCCGCCAGCTTCTCTTCGATCTCTTCCTTGGAGAGGTTGCGGCAATGACCGTCGTATTTATGAGGAACCTTGGAGATGGAATGGATCAGCTTCAGCTCGTCCAACCGTTCCTTATCGCAAAAGCAATAGTAGGCCGCGCCCTTTTCCACCAATTCCTTGGCATAGTCCATATAGAGGCTCTGGCGCTCGCTTTGGATATAAGGGCCGTAATCGCCGCCCACATCCGGGCCTTCATCCCAATACATGCCGGTCTCCTTCATGGTGCGGTAGATCAGATCCACCGCACCTTCCACATACCGTTCCTGATCGGTATCTTCGATCCGCAGAATGAACTTGCCGTTATTCTGGCGGGCGATGAGGTAGGTGTAAAGTGCAGTCCGCAGGTTTCCTACGTGCATATACCCCGTAGGACTGGGAGCAAATCTTGTTCTAACTTCCATTATTCAAAACTCCTTGATTACATAAATTTCCGCTTAATATGATATTATTTTTTTAATAGTTGTCAAGTTCGATTATTTATGTTATTATATTTGGGATAGATTGCTCTGCAAAGGAGAATGAATAAATGGCAGAAAAAACCATCTTCAGCGGAATTCAGCCCAGCGGTATCATTACCTTGGGCAATTATATCGGCGCGGTGCGCAATTGGAGCAAGGTCAGCGACCAGGGGAAGGGCATCTTCTCGGTGGTGGATCTCCATGCGATCACGGTCCGCCAGGATCCCAAGGAGCTGCATGAGCGCATCCTTTCCACCTTGGCAATGATCATCGCCAGCGGGGTGGATCCCGAAAAGAACCTGATCTTTATCCAAAGCCATGTGCCGGAGCATTGCGAGCTTTCCTGGATCCTCAATTGCTATACCATGTTTGGCGAGCTTTCCCGCATGACCCAGTTTAAGGATAAATCCAAGCGGTATGCCGATAATATCAATGCAGGCCTCTTTGATTACCCTGTTTTGATGGCGGCGGATATTCTGCTTTATGATACCGATCTGGTCCCGGTGGGCGTGGATCAAAAGCAACATTTGGAACTGGCGCGGAACATTGCCAACCGTATGAACGGCATCTTCCCCGATCTCTTTACTGTTCCCGAAGGGTATATTCCTTCCATCGGCGCGAAGGTCATGAGTCTGACCCAACCCGATAAGAAGATGAGCAAATCCGATCCCAACCCCAAAAGCTATATCAGCATTATTGATGAGCCGGCCAAGATCCTCAAAAAGTGCAAGAGTGCGGTTACCGATAGCGAAAACCGTATCGCCTTTGAGGAAGGGCGGCATGGCATGAATAACCTTTTGACCATCTATAGCGCCATGACCGGCAAATCCATCGAGGATGCGGTGAAGGAATTTGAAGGCCAGGGCTACGGCACCTTTAAGACTGCGGTGGCCGAAGCCATTATCGCGGAGCTGACCCCTCTGCAGGAGGAATATCGCCGCCTGATGGCCGATCCCGCCTATCTGCGCAAGGTTTATACTACCTCGGCGGAAGAAGCGCGGGCGATCGCGGAAAAGACATTGGCAAGAGTCCACGAACGGATCGGATTCGTTGCCCGATAAAAGGATGAAAAATTATGGCAAAATTTGATTATTTGATGATCATACTTGCGTGGCTGGTGGCGGGGCTGATGAGCTTTCTCTGCACCCCCCTGGCTAAGCGGGTGGCAGAAAAGATCGGTGCCATCGATGTTCCGAAGGATAATCGGCGGATGCATAAAAAGCCCATCCCTCGCCTGGGGGGCTTAGCCATCTTTTTGGGTTTCTTTATCAGCACCATGGTCTTTACCTTCAACTTTATCACCCTGCCCCTCTATGGCATTTTGCTGGGCGCAACGGTGATCGTGGCGTTGGGGATGGCCGATGATGTTCTGGCGTTGCATCCTATTAAAAAGTTTCTTGTCCAGATTTTAGCGGTGGCGATCCCTGTTGCTTGCGGGGTGCGGATCGAGCGTTTCCCCAATTTCTTTGGAGAAGCCGCCTATATTGAGTTGCCCCTCGGCTGGTCCATTGCCATCAGTATGGTCTGGCTGATCGCCATTCTCAATGCGGTGAATATTATCGACGGGCTGGACGGGCTGGCTTGCGGTGTTTCCACCATTATGACCATTTCCAGCGTGTTTATTCTCATCTTGCTGGAAGCCCCCCAAGTGGCGATCATTGCCGCAGCGCTGGCGGGCGCTTGCATGGGCTTTTTGCCCTATAATTTCAATCCCGCCAAGATGTTTATGGGCGATACCGGCTCGATGTTTATCGGCTATATTCTGGCCTGCCTTTCCATTGTTGGACTGTTTAAGGCCTATGCGGTGGTGGCGTTCTTTGTCCCCCTGCTGCTCTATCTGCTGCCCATCTTCGACTTGATGTTTGCGGCCTGCCGCCGTATTTTGAGCGGCAAATCCCCCATGCAGGCCGATAAATCCCATCTCCATCATAAGCTGATCGCCATGGGTCTTTCTCAAAAGCAGGCGGTGGCGGTGCTTTATGGGGTGGCGGCCATCTTGGGCTTTTGCGCCGTCTTGCTGACCACTGATAGCTTTAAAAAGGCGCTGATCATTATCGGCGTGGCCTTTGCCTTTATCATGGTGGGGGCGTTTGTCATCTATCGGCGGGAGAAAAAACTGGAAAAAGAAGAAATTGAAAATCAAGAATAACGTAAAACGGGTGCTTAGGCGTTGTATCCGCAAGGATACAACGCCAGTTTT
>JAFSBD010000063.1 GCA_017442025.1 Clostridia bacterium | reverse complement strand
TCGGCAAGGTTGTTTCCACCAAGGATTTGGAAACCATTGTAATCGAAACCGGTTCTGATAAGACGAAGCTTCGCTTTAAGAGATGGGCGATTCATTCTAAGATCGAAGACTAATAGGTATAAGCTGCAATGCTTTCTCATATGGTTGTAGTATCAACAATATGGGAGGGCGCTAAAATGAAAAAAGACGATATGAAAAAAATCACAGCGCTTGGCGTTGTGATTTTTTCTTTTGTGGGAATAGGAATTTGTTTTGCTGCGATTCTGTTCGTTGATGCAATTGCTGCATTTCTTGTTTTAAAAACATCCCTTCCGGAATCGACTTTAAAGATTGGGAGCGTGGTTGGGAGCGGTATTGGCTTGATCGCATCGACGGCGTTTGTAACATTAAAGGGGAGGATAAAGGGGATTATTGCAACTGCTATTATGGCAGGGCTTATGATCGTTGTTAAAATTCTTGGAAACAGCATGATGAACCTGGGTGGATATTTTAACTTTACAGGGTTAGTCGGTATATTGTTTGTGGTCATTTTCGCTTTGATCGGGGGAGTATTGGGTACGGCACTAAAACGTCGATAGGTATTGGCATTTTGCATAAATCGAAGAGAAACCGAGATGTTTTGATTTTTTGCTATTGACATGAAAATAAATCCTTTATTTTGAATTTTCAAATCATTAAAAAACTACATCTTGTGGTGTCGAATTCAAAAAGTGTAAGTTTACATAATTATTAAGCTTTGGTTTACATAATATAATTTAGGCAGGTTTGACAAAAATAGAAAATATGTCAAATTCACCTTGATTTAAGGTTGATTTTGGAGTAGAATGAATACGCTGTCCCTTTGATTTGGGGTAGCGTATTTCTTTACATAATTTTTTGCATAATGATGGACAATCCCTCATAGAGATTATTGAGGTGATAAAATTGAGCCATTTGCTTGCTGAAATGAAAAGAAATTATCAATATCAATTGCCGTTGATCCGATTCTATCTGATTCTCTATTTGGTCGGTGTTTTTATCGGAACGGTTGCGGCAGTTTTGCTTCGAAATCATTTTTCGGAGCAAGCACAGTTGTTGTTTGGCCCTGAAAATGCAGCCAATTTTTTTTCGGCCTTTCTGCAACAATTGCTTGCTTTTATAATCCTTTATATTCTGGGTCTGACAATGGTAGGGGTTCCGCTCCTGCCGTTTTTTCCCCTCTATAAAGGGTTTTCCATTGGCCTTTTGACCGCTCTTGTAGTTATACTTTCCGGCGTGCGTGGCTTGATTTTCGGCACGCTGGCCTTTTTCGCCCAAAATGTGCTTTATACATTCCTTGGTTATTTCCTTTGTTATTCATCGGCGCGCCTTTCGGTTTCATTGATGGATTTGCTGAAAAGCGGGGGAAAGCACGGGGCATCGTACCGCGCATTTTTGAACCATACTTATCGTTTTTTATTGATTCTTCCGCTTCTGGGGCTGGGTGCTCTTTGGGAATGGAAGGTCGTTCCGCTGATTTTAACATTATTTTAAGATGAAAGGAGGGAATATTGGTGGAGCGTACATACATGAATTTTTGCAATTATCTGATGACGAAGAAGAATACATCCGCCAATACACTTGCCTCCTATCAGCGGGATCTCCGCCAGGTTATGATCTATCTGCAGGAGAATGAGATTCATAGCTGGAAGGATGTTTCGGATGAAACATTGAAAAACTATTTTGCATCATTAAAAGCAGCGAATAAAAGCGATGCGACCATTTCCCGTTCGATGTCAACAATGCGGTGCTTTTTCAAATATCTTGTTTCTAAGAAGATGATTTCAGCCAGCCCCATGATGGGCATTAAAGGCCTTAAAAGTGAGGCTAAGCTTCCTGAGATCCTTTCCAATGATGAGGTTGAACTGCTATTATGGCAGCCCGATCTTCAAACAGTAAAAGGGATTCGCGATAAAGCAATGCTGGAGGTGCTCTATGCCTCCGGGATTCGCGTTAGCGAATTGCTTGCCCTTAAGATGTCTGATGTGAATCTGGATGTTGGGTATTTGATGATGAACCGTCATGAAGAAAATGAGCGGATTATTCCACTTTATAACCTTGCGGTACAAGCTTTACGGAATTATATCAACGAAAGCAGACCCCAGATCGTCAGCAATCAGCGTGAACAGAATCTTTTCCTTAATGCCAACGGACAAGCTATGACGCGCCAAGGCTTTTGGAAATTAGTGAAACATTATACAGCGGTGGCGCATATCGATAAGGATATCACACCCAAAACATTGCGGCATTCTTTTGCGACGCATCTTCTTGAAAACGGTGCGGATATCAACATGGTCAAAGACATGATGGGTCATTCTTCGATCAATTCCACAAGGGTTTATACAAAGTTATTGAAAACCAAGTATCTATCCACTTATGAGAATTGCCATCCCCGTGCAGTAAAGGTGGGTGAATAACATGGGACTTTTCTATAATTTTCAAAAAGAGGGGAAAGGGGTTCCCAAAGATCAAAAAACACCCCGTTTGGTATTGTTTTTTCAGGTTTATTTCAGAAAATTTTGGAATTTACTTTTACTCAATCTTCTTTATGTTTTGTTTTGTATCCCGGTTGTTACGATCGGGCCGGCAACGGCAGGCATGACCAAGATCCTGCGCAACTATGCCCGTGAGGAACACGCCTTTTTATGGGGCGATTTTATCGAGACCTTTAAAAAGAATTTCAAGCAAGCTTTTTTATATTCCCTGATCGATCTTTTGGTTACAGGATTTTTGGTCTTGGATTTTCTTTGTATCTATAGTTTGCAAAATAAAGTGATGCTGATTCTTTGCCTGGCAGCAATCCTGCTGACTTTTACCGTTTGGACCTTTATGCGGTATTATGTTTATAACATGATGATCACCTTCAGATTGACCATGGGTCAGCTTTTAAAAAATGCCTTTATCTTCTGTTGGGTAGGGTTCTTACGCAACCTTTTGATTACGGTGGTTATTGTTGGATTACCCTTGATCCTGGCGTTGAGAATCGATGTATTTTTTATCTTACTGATTACGGTATATCTTTCCTTCAGCGGCTTTTTAATCAATTTCATGGTCAATCCGTTGATCAAAAAACATATGATCGATGGCTTTGATCCGGAGACCGGCGAACGGTTGGAAGAAGAAAAATATGAGGGTTTTGAAGAGATCGACCAAACAAACGAAAATTAATCGAAGAGCTGCGTGAAAACGCAGCTCTTTTCTTATGGAAACCTATTGTAATTTATACTCGAATTTGTTATAATTTTTAAAAATGTTTTATGAGGTGCTTATTGTGAAAAAGAAGGTTGTTTTCTTTTCAATACTTGCCGCTGTGCTCTTGGCACTTATTATAGGTGCAATTATTTTGATCCCCAAAATTAAGGGGTATTTGCCTTATTATTATGATAAGACCGGCAAAAAACAAGAAGATCTGCCCTATACCTTGGAAATCGATAAAACGGATTTTGAAAACGAAGTGGCAGTCGAACTGGCTGAAAATGGGATCGTCTGTTCTGCGGCGCGGTTTTTGGGGTATATCAAGGAAAACTATCCGGACTTTGTTTGGTATAACGGGATTTATCATCTCAATGCCAATATGTCTTATAAGGAACTTTGTGAAGCACTGATGAGCCCCGATGAAGCCATCAACTATGTTAAGTTTATCATTCCTGAAGGAAAGGATGTTCGTGGGATTGCGGCCATTGTTGGTAAAAGCGGGCTTTGCACCGAAAAGGAATTTTTAGAAGCAGCGGATAGTTATGATTACAACTATCCCTTTATGGACGAACTAAAGAAAAGAAATCAAAGCAAGATTGGCTATAAATTAGAGGGTTATCTTTTCCCGGCAACCTATGAATTCCGCGCTGATACAGTAACAGCTCATGAGATCGTTGATAAAATGCTCAAGACTTTTTCGGAGTATGTAACGGCTGAAATGATCGCAGATGCTAAAAAGATGGGATTAACCCTTAATGAGTTTGTTACCCTCGGTTCGGTGGTTCAGGCGGAGGCATTCAGTAAGGAATCTATGGCAGGGGTTTCTGGTGTGTTCTGGAACCGATTGAATTCTCCGATTTACCCGCGCTTGCAATCGGATCCAACAACTAAGTACGGTAAATCTTTGCGGGATCTCCCGCATTATACTGCGGCAATGGAAAGTGCATATGATACTTACCGTTGTTCCGATCTTCCTATTGGGCCGACTAATTGTCCGGGAACCGATGTTCTTAAAGCGGTATTAGCACCCGAGAAAAGCGAATACTACTATTTTGTTACCGACAAAAATGGGAAGTTCTATTTCAATAAAACCTTGGCGGATCATAATTCCATCATCCGCAATCTTAAAAGTAAAGGATTATGGGCTTGATCAATGATCCATCTGATTCAACATTCCAGTTTAGATAAAATAACAGCAAATACGCTAAACACCGAAATACCCTATACTTCCGATTGTATCATGATGGGGGAAGAGTTTGGCTATCAGATCGTTGTTTATCGTGATGATGCCAAAAGTACACCTTGTACTGTTACCTTTGAGGGGATGTTTGTTGATCCTTATGTTGTTAAGCAGGTGGCAGTAACTTGGCCTCATTATGAATCGGATCCCAAAGAAGGTTATTTGCTGGATCAACCGGGATTACTGCCCGATTGCTTGGTTCCTCTCAAGAGAGGCGAAACCATTAATATCAGCGAAAAGTTTTCGGTGATTTGGGTGAGCGTAACGCCGCCTCTTTCGGGAGATTTTCATATCCGCGCAACCTTCACATGCGGTGAGGAAAGTGCAACCGCTGAATTGGACCTGCGCGTATTAAAAGCACCGTTGGCTAAGCAGTTTTTTGGCCATTGCCAATATGTTGACCCTATCAGCATCGCAATGGATCATAATATTCCGATGTATTCGGATGTTCATTGGGATCTTTTGGCGAAATACTTTACAGTTGCAAGAAAGAACGGGATCAACGAATTGCTGACGCCCATCTTCACGCCGGAATATCCGGGCTATCCCCGCAAAGAAAGTGTACAGTTAGTTCGAATCAACGTTAGTGGGAAGGATTATACCTTTGATTACGGCCTTTTAGATAGCTGGATCGTTATTGCAAAACGTTGCGGTTTTGATAGCTTTGTTTTTCCTCCCATTCTTCCATCTTTTGAAAACCCGCGCGGCGCTCGTTTTTTGGCAAAAAAAGACGGTGAGCAGGTGGTTTTATTCGAGGGCGAGGAAATAACTTCCAATTACTATGCGGTATTTCTGCGGAAGTTTTTGTTCAATTTGGGTAAGCATTTGGATGAACTGAAGATCCGCGGCCAGATCACCTTTCAGTTTTCGGTTTCCCCTCAGGTGAAGGATGAAGAGCTTTATCGCACCTTGCGCGCCCATCTTTATGATCGCGTGCGTAAACATCGCATTGCCGATTATGATGTGCGATATGATTTTTATAAAACCGATAATGTGTCAATTCCCATTATTCGCTTTGCCGATATGGAAGAATATCTGGACGATCCGTTTGCGCGGATCTCCGGGTGTTTTGATGTGGAATCCACGCAAGATCCCATTAACCCATTGATCGCATCATCCTCGGTGAATTTGAGGTCTTTGGGGCCGCTTTGCTATCGCTATGATATTGTAAATTTCTTTCATATGGGCTTTAACTATGCGGCGGATATGCGGATGGATTTTGATTATGATAATCGCTATCCTTCGGGAAGCCTTGCTCTTGTTTATGCAGGCGGAAATGAGGTTTATCCTTCGGTGCGGCTGAAGCAATTGCTTTACGCCATGCAGGATTATCGCATATTCGGCGCCTTGCAGCAAAAATACAGCGTAAACCGATTAAAGACTATGATCGATAAGGATTTAAAATTAACATTGAAAAAATGCTCCTGCAGTGCTCAGAAATATCAGGCTTTACGCGCCAAACTTTATGAGCTTGCGGAACGGCTGGATAATAGAAAAAGATAAGTGAGGTTATAAAATGAAACTTGGTATCGTTGGGTTGCCGAATGTCGGCAAAAGTACATTGTTTAATGCGATTACAAACGCAAAGGCTCAATCGGCAAACTATCCTTTTTGCACCATCGACCCGAATGTTGGCGTTGTTTGCGTGCCGGATAAGCGTCTGGATGTTTTGGCGGAGATCAATCACTCTAAAAAGGTCGTTCCTGCTGTTATTGAATTTGTAGATATTGCGGGGCTTGTTAAAGGTGCCTCCAAAGGCGAAGGGATTGGCAATAAGTTTTTGGGAAATATCCGTGAAGTCGACGCCATTGTTCATGTTGTTCGTTGCTTTGAGGATGGAAATATCGTCCATGTAGACTGTTCTGTTGATCCAATCCGTGA
>JAFSBD010000062.1 GCA_017442025.1 Clostridia bacterium | reverse complement strand
TGGTAACGCCCAGATTGTTTTTCAGGAAATTAAACGCTGTCCGCGCGCCGAGGGCGTTATTTACGCGAACGGCAACGGTATTTTTAGATTGATCCAGCGCCGCCTGGACCGACATCATTTTTTTGGTAACCTCATCATAGTTCTTGGGCCAGGGCTTACCGTCCTCATCCTCGCGGACCGCATCATCCATCAGCAACATCCCGGGCGCGACCCGCACGCCATCGATAGTGGTGCCAAATTCAATGGCAGGGCCATAGGTACCGATGGGCTTCATGCAAGAGCCGGGCTGGCGATAGGTCTGGGTTGCGCGGTTAAGGCCGCGGGCGGTGGTCTTTTCCCCGATACCGCCGGCCATGCCGGCAATCGCACCGGTTGCATTATCAATGACAACGATGGCACTCTCCAAAGGCGCTTTCTTTTTGGGCGATTTGATATTGGGAAAATTGGAACGCTCCTCAAAGATCTTATCCACCGCCTTTTGGACATCCATATCCATGGTGGAATAGATCTGGATACCGCCGGAATAGACCAGAGAATGGGCATAGGCCTTGCTATAGCCCTTTTCCTCCACCAGCGCATCCACAACATCCTCGATCACCTGATCGACAAAATAGCTGTTGACCGCCGTTCCTTCTTTATTGGTATTGCTGCCGCCCACATTCAGCTTGATCTTTTCCTTCTTAGCGGCATCGCATTCTTCCTGGGTAATATACTCCCATTCCACCATCTTATCCAAGACCAGATGGGTACGCTTCAGATTATTCTCGGGGTTCAAAATAGGATCATAATAGGTGGGCAGGTTGGTAATGGAGGCGATGCAGGCGCACTCCAGCAGGGTCAGTTCATCCAGACTCTTGCTGAAATAATGCTCCGCCGCTGTTTGCACCCCATAGCAGCTCTGGGAAAGATAGATGGTATTGAGATAGACCTCTAAGATCTGATCCTTTTTATATTCCCGCTCCACATACCAGGCGCGGCGGATCTCCTGCACCTTACGGGAAACGGTTTGCTCATCATCCCCCGATAGGTTCTTGATGACCTGCTGAGTGATGGTAGAGCCGCCGAAGGTCTTGCCGCTGGAGGGGTTCATAAAGTTAAGCACCGCCGCAAAGGTACGCTTTAAGTCCACGCCGCTATGGCGGTAAAAACGCTCATCCTCGATGGCAACAAAAGCATGCTGAAGGTCCTTGGGGATGCTATCGATACTGGCCCAAATGCGGTTTTCGCTGGCATGGAGGTTTTCCGCCTCAACATATTCGCCGTCCTTTAAACCATAGACCACCGAGGTATAATTCAATGAGCTATCCACCTGGGAAAGGTCGAATTCATCGTCCAGATAGAAAAAGGCAAACCAACCAAAGGCCAGGACGACAAAAACGCCGGTGAACACCCCGGTCAGCAAAACCGCTTTAAGGGATTTGCGCCAGAAGATCTGCTTGGGGGTGAGAGGTTTTTTCTCCCCCTCTTCCCCTTTGGCTTTGCGCTCTTTCCGCAGGGTTTGGATTTTATTATATATCTTCTTTAAAAGCTTCAATCGATTCCGCTCCTTTTTAAGAGATATGGATATTATATCATAAACGCAAAGCGTTTTGATATAATTGTCCATTATTTTCGGTTGCCTGCCTCGCAGGCGAGAAAATTGGACATCGTATAATATCCGCCATGCACAAAAATCATGTGCATAGAGACCTTATGCGGATATTATAACATAATAATACAGATAATTCAAGCATATAACCGCGGATTCATTCTGCGCGACGACTACGCCTGCGGCAATAGGCCTGCCACCCCTGCTCCGCCAATTCGCAGGCATAGACCGAAAAGGATTTGCGGGGTTTCCTGCGCCCACCGAAGGGCAGGATCGAAAGAATGCACCGCGCCCCATAGCCCAAATAGAAAAAAAGGGTATGCCACAGCCTGCCCTGCAGAGAAAGCCGCCCCACCCTCAACGCCTGCCAAGGCCCTGCATCGGGCACGCAAAGCAAAACATATTTGCAAAGGATATAGCGCAGATAACTCAAAAGCATCCAGAATAAAACACCGATCCAAAGGATCACCGAAAGAGCGATCAACCAGGGAGAGCGAAGCATAAAGTCTGCGGCCAGCAAAAAGGGATTTTCTTTTACCGCAAATAGGTCCTCTCCCGTGAATAGTAAAAAAGAAAAAAACAACCCCACCTCCAGCATTGCGCCCATCATCAAGGCCAGCAACCGCTCCAGATGGATAAATATTTTCTTATAGATGGAAAGAAGAGTCGCCTTGGTGAGCAAAACGGGGCGGGTGAAGAGATAAAAAAGGGCTGAAAACCGCGCCTCTCCTCGGGCAGAGAGAATAAAGTAGCGGGAAATTCCATAGGAGAAAGGCGTATAAAGCACCGATGAAAAGATCAGCAAGGCGGCCGCGGAAAGATAAAAGCTCCGATGGATCCGTCCTTGGAGCGCGGTATAGAAATCCGGTGTCCGATGGTAAAGATATAACCCGCCCATCGCCAATCCCAAAACAGCCAGAAAACCGAGAACCACCATCATGGCATATAAAACCCCTCGATGTTCGGAATGGTGATGTTGCAACCGAATACCCCCTTTAAACCATTGCCTTGCATAAGGTGACAAGAGTAATCCGAACCTGCCTCAAAGCAGGAGATTTCGGACCTTTTCGCCCATTTTTTCTTGATAGGCGCCGGCCTATCTGCAAAAAAGATGAACAAAAATCTCTCAAAATCTCCTTGTTTTGAGGTCGAAGATTTTAAAAAGTGCGGATTTTTGATCAATCAAGGCATAAAACGCAGCCAATGCCGGCGCATTGGCGAGTATTTTAACGAAGGGTGAGCGGAAATCCGCCTTTTTAAAACAAGGTTCGGATTCCTCTTGTCACCTTATATATTTCCCCGCCCACCGAATTAGAATACAAAAGAAAAAGCCGAAGCGTTTGCCAAGTGTTCTGAAGTACACTTGGCAGCGATATAAATCCCCGGCGGGATTTGCGATATACTTTAAAAAGTGCGATATAGAACCTTGCGGTTCTGCGATATACTTTTGCATACACCGATGGTGTATGCAAAAGCGAGAAAAAGGGATTTATATCATATCGCAATTTTGCTCGCAAAATTATATCGCATTTGCATATCGCCTTAAAACATAAAAAATCTCTCAATCGAGCTATTAAAGCCAAATTGAGAGATTTCTTTTTTTGTTTAATTTCCTTTAGGGTGCGTTTCTTACGCTTCAGCTTTTTTAATCAACAAAAAGTTCGGTCCGCTTCATCAGCATGCGGTGAAGCTTTCCCTCAAAGGAATAGGAGACCAAAATTTTGGTAGGATCTTTGGTTTTTTGATATTGATAGACATACCCTTCTTTCGATTGGCTGCCTTTGGGGATCAAGGTAAAGGAATCTTTATCGATGGTATAGGTCCCGGTCATCTTTTCATCGCGATTGGTCAGAATAAAGGTCTGGTCGTCCGCATCAAAATGAAGGGTGATCTTTTGGCTCCACCAATCCCCATCGATCCAGGATTGATCCTTCCCGATCATCGAGCCGAGTAACATTCCAACCACGATCGCCACAATGGAAACGCTTCCCACAACGATCGTCCAGATCAACCAATGGGGAAGGGCTTTAACCGTCTTAGGCCGGCCATAAAAACAGCGCGGGCAGATATTATCGGGGGACTGATGCTCGGTACCGCATCGCGCACAAATCATCGCAATTCTCCTTTTTTGAAAGAGCCGACCGTTGCAACGATCGGCTCTTCTCTTAATTCTTACTCACCTAAGTTTGCAAAGAGATCTAAAAAGTTCAGATCATCGGCAAGATCTTCGGCATCTTCTGCGGGCTCTGCCGCATCGATAAAGCCGATCTTGGGCTCATCCGCAACCACACCCTTAGGTGCACGGTCGCCGGAGGGGAAGCCGGTTGCAATAACGGTAACGATGATCTCATCTTCCAGATCGTTATTGAGGGCAACACCCCAGATGATATTGGCATCGGGATGGGCAGCCTGCTCGACCATGCGGCTGGCTTCATCCACTTCATCCATCCCGATATCGGGAGAGGCGGTGATATTGAAGATCACGCCGGTCGCACCGTCGATAGAGGTTTCCAGCAAGGGGCTGGAGATGGCCATGGCGGCGGCATTGACCGCCTTATCTTTCCCCGAGGCGCGGCCCACGCCCATATGGGCATTGCCCGCATCCTTCATGATCTTATGTACGTCGGCAAAGTCCACGTTAACAAGACCGGGGATCAAAATCAGATCGGAAATACTCTGAACGCCCTGACGCAGAACATCATCGGCGATCTGGAACGCATTGAGAAGGGTGATCCGCTCCTCGGATACATCCTTCAACTTCTCATTGGGGATGATGATAAGGCTATCCACATGGGCACGCAGCTTTTCGATGCCTGCCTCTGCGGTTCTCATCTTCATGCGCCCCTCAAATGCGAAGGGCTTGGTAACGATCGCAACGGTGAGGATGCCCATATCCTTGGCGATCTCAGCCACCACCGGCGCACTGCCGGTGCCGGTGCCGCCGCCCATACCGGCGGCGATAAAGACCATATCGGCGCCGCGCAGAGTGGCTTCGATCTCCTCGCGGCTTTCCAGCGCACTGTTCTCACCCACATTGGGATCACTGCCTGCGCCCTTACCCTTGGTAAGCTTTTCGCCGATCTGCAGTTTGACCGGAGCAGAAGAATTATCCAAGACCGGCTTATCGGTATTGACAACAACAAACTCCACACCCTGCACACCGGAACGGATCATACGGTTGACCGCATTACAGCCACCGCCGCCGCAGCCGATCACTTTTATATTTACAACGCCTTCGTTGCTTTCAGCAAATTCAAAACCCACTCTTTTATACCTCCTGCATTATTTAATAACAGACATATTTATTGACCATAAAACACTTATAATATTATTCTAATATTAAATAGCCTTAATTGCAAGTGTTTTTATTAAAATTCAATAGAAATTCTTGGAACAAAATCCTCCGCCCTGCGGCGGAGGATTTTAATTCACTTTTTCGGCCGATAATAGACAAGTTCAGGGTCCGTAACATCCAAAATTGCAGTTTGAGCACTGCCGTTTTCTTTCAGCATATAGGCCGCAAGCTCCAGTTTGGTCTCGGCCCGCTCCAGCGTTCCCAAATCGATGGTGATACGCTCGTTATAGACCAGTTTGATATCATAACGAGCCGTAAACCGCACCTCATTCAAAAGATTCCATTGAAGGTCGGGGGTCTGGGTGAAGCTCTCATAAAGCACCTTCAAAAAACCGGTATAGTCCTCTTCTTCCGCAAAGACCGCAGGCTTGCCCACCTCCAAAGAAGTTGCCGTCAGCGGGGTCAGGGCGGGAACACCCTTCAACCCCTCATAAACCACCGGCTCTTCCTCAGCAGGCTCTTCCGATTCATCCGCCATGGGTTCCTCCGACTCTTCTTCCGTTGTTTCCTCTTCCTTTGTTTCCTCTTCCTTTGTTTCCTCTTCCTTCGGCTCCTCTTCATCGCCGGTAGTTTCTTCCTTCGGTTGCTCCGGGATGGATACTTCAGGTAACGCCGGGAGCATCTCTTCGGGGATATCCAGCAGCTCCAAGACCCGATACTCCTCATTGAGCAACGCTACGCCGTTGGCCGTCTTTGTCCAGACAACGGGCTGGTTTTCCACGATCTTTACCGAAAGAGTATTCGGCAGTTTACGGTGGATGGTAACCGTCTTGATATAGGGAAGCTCCTGCATCTTTTCGATCACTTCAAACTTATCCAGGCGGAATAAATTCTGCCCCACCGATAAGCCCCCCTGCTCCAGGATGGCTTCGGCGGTATAATGGGTATTTCCCTCCACCAGGATGGTCTCTGCATTGAAGAAAACGGTTACCGAAAGGATGGCCAATGTCAGCATCATCAGCACAAAAAGCAGGCTGAAAAAGACCACCTTGGCCTTCCTTTTTCTTCTTTTCTTTTTTTGGTAATAACGCTCTACGCTATTGGCCATAAACTTCTAGGATCCTTTCTTTTCAGGATGCAGTAACGCAAAAATTTCTTGATAGATCTCCTCGCCCGCCTGGGG
>JAFSBD010000061.1 GCA_017442025.1 Clostridia bacterium | reverse complement strand
TTTCAGGCAGGAGCAAAAATAGATGGCCTCCATGCAGTTGGTCTTGCCTTGGGCGTTATGCCCCGCCAAGATATTGATGCCCTCTTCAAAGGAGAAGGTCTCCCTCTCAAAGTTCCTGAAATTTTCCAGGGTTAGCTCCAAGATCCTCATCGGACAATGAGATATTCCGATCCGTCGAAGGTAAAACGGTCGCCTTCATAAAGCTTTTTGCCCTTTTGGAGGCAAACTTCTCCGTTGACCGCAACATCCCCGCTCAGGATCATCATTTTTGCCATTCCGCCCGTTTCAGCCTCGCCCGAAAGCTTCATGGCATCACAAAGGCGGATGTATTCATCATTGATCAAAAGTTTATTCATTCTTTCCTCTTCTTCTCGCTGCCGAAAGGCAGTATATCGCATTTTTTGAAAGAAAAATATTTTTTATTCCTTCATTCTCAGAGGCAGAACCAGGAAGAGATAATCATCCTTATCTTTAGCCTTCAAAATGATGGGTGCCAGATTGCTCTGCAGCTCGATCACGATCTCCTCATCATCGCAGGCGGCCAGCGCGGCCAGCATATATTTATAATTGAAACCGATCACCATCTTTTCCGAGAAGGGAGCGGTCATCACCGTATCGTTAAACTTACCGATATTGGAGGCGGTGGTGATCTCGATGCGGTCGAAATCAAAATCGCAACGAATGGGGCTGATGATGGTGGAATTGGCCATCAACGCCGCCCGCTCGATCACCTGGGCAAACTCCCGTACATTCACTTCCACGCGGAACTTATAGTCCTTCGGCAGGGCGGCCTTATAGTCCAGAAATTCTCCTTCCAGCAGGCGGGAAACCAATTTGACGTTTCCGAAACGGAAGGCAACGAAATTCTTACTGTTGCTGATCTCTAAGGTATCCTCTTCGCTATCGGGCAGAATCTTGACCATTTCGTTGAGTGCCCGGGAGGGGATGACCACCTTATTAAAGTTGCCGTTGACCTGGCAGAAGGGCACCTTGCGGATCGCCAGGCGGAAATTATCCACCGCCACCGCGCTGACATTCCCTGCCTCCTTATTCAGTTCAAAAAGAACGCCGGTCAGGATGGGCTTTAAGTCGGTGATGGAAACGGCAAAGATGGTCTGCCGCACCATGGTCTTAAAATCGGAATAGGTCAGAACGATCCCGTCCTCGCTCAGAACGTCGGGCAGCTCGGGAAAATTCTCGGTATCCATACCGGTGATGGTGAAATGGGAGTTGCCGCCCTCGATGGTGGTGAGGAAGGTCTTATCATCGATCTCCACCGTAACCGGGCAGGAAGGGAGCTTGCGGATGATCTCGCCGAAAAGCTTGGAGGAGAGAATCACGCTTCCCCGCTCGGTATCCCGCGCCTCCATTTCATAGGAGATGGAAACGCTCAGATCATAGGCACTGAAATGGACGATATCCTCTTCATAGATCTCTATTAAAATACCCTCGAGTGCGGGGATGGTGGATTTTGCGCTGGCGGCCTTGGATACGGTATTGATGGCTTCATTCAGCGCATTGCGATCACAAGTAAATTTCATGCGTCAAATCCTTTCTTTTCTCTTATTTATTGTAGTAGTTGTTGTTGTACTGTTGATAACTGTTGAAGGGGCAAAATTTCGCATTCTCATGCGAATAATCGACCTTTTACAGCCTGTTTATAACATTTTTTTCATCCACAAGTCATCAACAGGATTATGTAAACTGTTTAAAACCCTGTTCAAACTGTCAAAAACAAGCTGTTGAAAACTGCATAATTCTGTCAGTAGGTCTTGCGGATATTTTCGGTCAGTTCCGCAATGGTTTTGGCAAAGTTGGGGTCTTTTTGCAGATTGTCTTCCACCCGCTTGATGGAGTGGAGAACGGTGGTATGGTTTTTACCGCCCATGGCGTTGCCGATCTCCGGCAGGGATAGGTTGGTCAGCTCCCGAATGAGGTACATTGCCTGCTGGCGGGGTTTTACGATGGGTGCGTCCCGCTTATCCCCTTTGAGCTGATCCACCGAAACGTTATGATACCGCGCAACATGGTCGATGATGGCATCGGGGGTGATAGCAGAGCTTTCATTCTCCTTGATGACCGCTTCCATGGCGTCCTTGGCCAGGGCGATGGTGGGTTTCTGGCCCGAAAGAGAATTGAAGGCTTTGAGTTTCTTAACGGTTCCTTCCAGCTCGCGGACGTTGGATTTGATCTTGGTGGCGATCAGCTCGGCAACATCGTCGGGAATCTGGAGGTTATAAAGCTTGGCCTTGCTTTTAATGATGGCCACGCGGGTTTCATATTCGGGGGGTTGGATATCCGCGATGAGTCCCCAGGAGAAGCGGGATTGCAGCCGCTCTTCCAAGACAGCGATCTCCTTGGGCGGACGGTCGCTGGTGAGGATGATCTGGCGGTTATTTTCATAAAGGGCGTCGAAGGTATGGAAGAATTCTTCCTGCACCGCGGATTTGCCGCTGATGAACTGGACATCGTCCACCATCAGAATATCGGCGGTGCGGTATTTATTTTTAAACTGACGCTGGGTCTTATATTGGATGGCCTCGATCAGCTCGCTGGTGAATTCATCGCCCTTGACATACATAACGATAGCCTCGGGGTTGCGCTCCTTTACCTTATTGGCAATGGCGTGGATCAGGTGGGTCTTGCCAAGGCCGCTATGGCCATAGAGAAAGAAGGGGTTATAGCTATGGGCCGGGTTATTGGCGATCGCCAGGGCGGCGGCATGGGCAAATTCATTTTCCTTGCCGATAACAAAATTCTCGAAGGTGAGGTTTTCCTGCGCGTTGAAGGGATGGATCTCTTCCGCCAGCAAAGTGGGGATGGCCTGAACCATCTCTTCATTCTTCTTTTGCGCGATCTCCCGAAAACGGGGCGGAACCTCCTCCTCGGTCATAACGTTAATGTATACTTTAAAACCCATCACCTCAGTAATGGCCGATTCGATCTCCCGCCGATACTTCTGGTCGATGATGCACTTTTGGAAGAGGGTGGATACGCAGAAAAAGGCGGTATCATTTTCCATCTTCATGGGCGTCATCAGCTTGATCCAGCTTTCAAACGAGGTGTGATTGAGTTCATTTTCCAATATCTGAAGCGTTCTATCCCAAACGTCTTTAAACGATTGCATTCCTAATTTCCTCCTTGAGATAAAAACTGTGCATAACTCATCTAAAATTTTAGAAAGTTATACACATATATCTTAACATAATTTTTTTTTAATTGCAATATATAAATTATATTTAATATAAATACTTATAATAGAGTTTCTTAATTTAAAATGGACACAAAAAACCGCGCACCGAATTGCGCGGTTTTTTGCTCTTATTGTGAATACAACAAATTTACGGGATACCCGCCCGCAATTTCTAATT
>JAFSBD010000060.1 GCA_017442025.1 Clostridia bacterium | reverse complement strand
TGGTGGAGATAAGCGGGATCGAACCGCTGACCTCTTGAATGCCATTCAAGCGCTCTCCCAGCTGAGCTATACCCCCATATGAGGTATACTAGGTGATTTATTTATGAAATTATGAAGTGGGGTTCAACTTTGAGTGCTTCGCGCTCCCAGCTGAGCTATACCCCCATATTCGGTTGCGTTTTTTCAACGCTTGATTATTATAGCAAAGGGATTTCCGTTTGTCAATGCTTTTTTTATTTTTTCTTTGGATGTGTATCTAAAATATCATCGGCAGAGATATTATAGAATTTGCAAAGGATAATCAGATGGCGGATCGGCAGTTCATTTGCGCCGCGCTCATAGCGGGCAATCATCGTTTGAGAAGTACCCAAAACATCAGCAATTTGTTGTTGCGTTAAATCGTTGTCTTCGCGCAAATTACGCAGAATACTTACATACTTCTCCATACTTTCACCTCGTTTCTAATTTAAGTATAGCAAGTAAAAAAGTTTACTATTTACTTTAGTAAATATCTGTAATAAAATATTCGTGGTGCAACTATTCAAAATTTGACGATTTGTGCCCAAAATTATCTGATTTTTTAAAGGAGAATATGTAATGAAAACAATTAAAATTCCTGCCGACCAGCGAAAGAAAACAACTCTTGCGAGCAATCTGTATTATGATACACTGGAAATTCACGATAATAGAGTGGTAGGCTATTTAGATGGTAACCAAAATATGACATGGTATTTCAAAGAATATTCTGGAATCGATTTTGTAAAGGCGAATATGAATTCTCAGTTTGCTCAGGTTGTGTTTCTGACCGGTATGAACGCGAAGAACAGAGCGATTGGGCCTGATTTTGCATCTGTACAGAATTTGAATGCGATGAACGATACAAATCGTATCTTATTCTGTAGCGGAATGTTTAGCTTCAGCAAGACGAATGATTTTGCCAACCCTATTGCAAACGAAATTCGAGCGGCCTTTGAGGAGTATAAAAATAATGATGTGGTGGAGGTAAGTGGTACAACCGCCGTTTCTGCCGCGGATGAACTGAAAAAATTCAAAGATTTACTTGATGCGGGCATCATCACTCAAGAAGAATTTGATGCCAAGAAAAAGCAATTGCTTGGTTTATGATTTTATAAAGAGCGAGGAGAAATCCTCGCTCTTATATTTTTTTATTGCAATCTTACGTGTATTATATTATAATTATGCTGTATAACTATTTTCTATAAGAAGGTATGAAACATGCGCGTTGTTATCAAGGTGGGGACATCCACCCTCACCCATAAAACAGGGAATTTAAATATCCGCCATATCGAAACGCTTTGCCGCGTTTTGAGCGATCTGAAGAATGCGGGGCATGAGCTGGTGCTGGTATCCTCCGGCGCGATCGGCATGGGCGTGGGCAAGCTTTGCCTCAAGGAGCGCCCTTCGGATATGCCGACCAAGCAGGCGGCGGCCGCGGTGGGTCAATGCGAGCTGATGTATACCTATGATCGGCTGTTTTCGGCCTATAACCATACCGTTGCCCAGATCCTGCTGACCGGCGAGGATATGCACCATGCCGAT
>JAFSBD010000059.1 GCA_017442025.1 Clostridia bacterium | reverse complement strand
GTATGATCCTTGGAGATTTCCATGTTCATTCCAACTATAGCGACGGAAAAAATTCCTTGGAAGAAATGGTGCAGGCCGCCATTGCCAAGGGCTTTTCAGCTTTGGGCATGACCGATCACTCCTATATGGACGATCCCGGGCGGGATTGGGGGATGGCCTTGGAACGCATCCCCGCCTATCGGCAGGAGATGGCGCAGTTGAAGGAAAAATATAAGGATCAGATCACCCTTCTTTGCGGCATCGAGCAGGATATTTTCAGCCCCCTGCCCCCCGATGGCTACGACTATACCATCGGCTCGGTCCATGCGGTGGAAAAGGAGGGCAAGCTCTTTGAGGTGGATGATACCTTGGAGATGGTAAAGGAAAACCTGCGGTATTTTGCCGATCCTTACGAATATGCGGAAGCGTATTTCCGTTTGATGGCAGCCCTGCCCGAGCGATTTTCTTTTGATATTATCGGGCATTTTGATCTGCTCACCAAGTGGCAGGAAAAAGAGCCGCTCTTTGATGAGAGCCACCCCCGCTATCGGGCGGCGGTGGAAGAGGCGCTGAAAACGCTCATTCCCTTGGGGATCCCCTTCGAGGTCAATTGCGGGGCGATCTCCCGCGGCTACCGCACCGCGCCCTATCCTGCGCCGCCGATCCTGCGCTCCATCTATGAGCGGGGCGGGGAGATCATCATCACCGGCGATTGCCATAACGCCGCGTGGCTCGGGCTGGGCTTCGAGCGCGCTCTCGCCTTGGCCAAGGAATGCGGTTTTGAGCGGGTGGTTACCCTTTCTGCCAACGGGAAAGAATATATTAATATCTAAAAGAGAAAAAGACCTGCAAGCAGGTCTTTTTTCGATATACGGTGCTTTGCGCCGTTCGATATGTTTTCAAGAAAACGCGATATATGCCTTGCGGCATTCGATATAAAAGGCCCTGCGGAATTTTCCGCAGGGCCTTTTGTGGTTTAGAGGTTTGCCAGGTCGTCGTTTTGGAGGACGGTGAAGCCCTTTTTGGTGAGGGTCTCATCGGTCAGCGCGGGATCGTGGACTCTCAAAACAACATAGGCGTTATTGGCCTTGCCGTGATTAAAGGCATAGAGGTATTCCACATTGACGCCCACTTCGTCCAAGAGGGCGATAACATCGTGGAGCGCGCCGGCCGTATCGGGCATCAGCACCGCAACAACATCGTTGGCGCGGGTGAGATACCCTGCGCGGGTGAGGGCGTTGCCTGCGGCATCGGCGTTGCCGACGATCATCCGCAAAACGCCGTATTTGGTGGTATCGGCCAGGGTCATGGCGCGGATATTGATATTCTCTTTAGCAAGGATCTCAGCCGCATCGGCCAGCGCACCCTGCTTATTTTCGATGAAAACAGAAAGTTGACGGATCATAATCTTACCTCCTTAATCATGCAATTTACGCTTATCGACAACGCGGACCGCCTTGCCTTCGCTTCGCTGGATGGACTTGGGCGCAACCAGATGGACCTTGGGGCCAATGCCCAGCATGGTGCGCATGGCGTCGGCCAGATCCCGCTCCCGCTTTTCGATATCGCGAACGGTATCGCTGAACTGCTCGGGGTTCATCTCTACCAGAATGTCGAGGGTATCGTTATTATTGACCCGATCCACCTCGATGAGGTAGTTGGAGCTATAGCCCTTCTGGATCAGAACGGTTTCGATCTGGGAGGGGAAGACGTTGACACCGCGGATGATCAGCATATCGTCGCTGCGACCGATGATACGGGC
>JAFSBD010000058.1 GCA_017442025.1 Clostridia bacterium | reverse complement strand
GCGAACCGTTCCCAGATCAACGGTGATAATTTCCGCCGTTTGATGGCGAAGATCAATATCGGGATTGCATCTCCTTCTGCCGAGGAGGGAGAGGTCCGTTTTGATACCGCCAGCAGCGGAAAAACGGTGGTCTATAAAGACGGTTTTGCCCATGCAACGGTGGAAAAACTGATCGTTACCGATAAAAACGGGACGGAATTTCAAAATACATCCTTGGGCTTTCGTGACCCTGTGATAACAGCCAACAGTTTGCGGGTAATGGTCTATGATAGCGGCGGGACAGGGCTTGTTGTTGCCGATTCCTTCTCGGTTCTTTATGAAAAGCAGATGGAAAATCCTATTATTACCGCCAAGATGAATGCCAACGGCAGTATCGTTGTTGTTACCGAAGGGGAAGGGTATCTGGCCAAGGTCTATGTATTTGATTCTTCTATGAAGGAGGTTTATCGTTACCGTAGCCTCAACCGCTATATCCTGGATGCCGCAATCTCTAAAGATGGTAAGGCCTTGGCGGTTTCGGCCTTGAATATTGAAGGTAGTGATATTCTTCCTGAAATTTTGTATTTTAAGCTAAATAAAGAAGAGATCGAATGGACAGCCTCTTTTTCGGAATCCCCTTGCGTCCGCATTGCGATCAAGGATAACGGAAGCGTTTGCGGAATGTTTGATTGGGGAATGGTCTCTCTCAATAAAAAGGGAAATGAGCAAGGGCGTTTTCTTTTGGATAACCGCGCGCTCCAATGCTATTCCCTGGAGGATGGAGTTTCCAATATCTTTGTTGTCTCTGCGGCCGATAACGGTGCGGGAACGATTGTGATCTGCAATGAAAAGGGAAAAGAAAAGGATACCATCAATCTGGATTTCTATGCCGTTAAGCTGGATTATCGGGATGGAAGGATCGCCGTTCTCGGCAATCAGAAATGCGGTGTCTATAATCGCTCCGGCAAAGAGCTTTGGTCTGATCAGCCTGAGCGGGCAGAGGATATCGCTTTGATGAACCGCACCACCGTTGTGGTTGTAAGTGAAACCAAGTGTGTATATAATAAAGTGTAAGGAGGCGCGGTATGGTATCAATTATTTTAGATCTTTTGGTTATTGGAATTATCATTTTATCGGTGGTTTTGGCCTACCGTAAGGGCCTGATCAAAACGCTTTTTTCTTTGGTCGGCGGGATTGCCGCTGTTGTTCTTGCAATTTCCATGAGCGCGCCGGTGGCGGAATGGATCGATGAAAAATTTGTCGGTCCTACTGTCCAAAGCGCAGTCCTTACCGCCGTCAACGGCTCTCCGTTGAGTGAGGGGTATGATACCGCATTGGAAAAGATCGATGTTGCAGGAAAGATCGAGCAAATGCCCCAGGAACTGCGCGCCTTTTTGGAAAAAATGAATATCGATGTAGAGGGTGTTCAGGCCTCTGCCGAGGCAAGTGCAGCCCAAACAGCGGCGGCGCGGGAGCAATTGATTATGGATATTTCAGCGCCTATCAGCGCAACGATCAGTAAGGCTATTGCATTGATCGCTTTGGTCGTTATTTTCTTTTTTTTGCTGTTTGTTGCCAGCCGTTTGCTGGATACCGTTTTTCGTGTCTTGCCTTTTGGGAAGAAGCTGAACCATGTGGGCGGATTGATCTTCGGCGTGGTCCGCGCTTTACTGTTTGTCATGCTTTTCGGTGCGGTTGCCTATGGATTGGCAATGGGGAATGTATGGATCTCCCTGGAGGATGTAGAAAATACACTCATTTTGAATTATATGAATCAATATAATCCGATTTTAACCGCTTTACTTTAATTATTCGCGCATTTTTGCGCAACCTAAATCTCTGAAGGAGAAAACGATGCTTTGTGTAAAATGTAAAAAAAGAACCGCCGTTGTGTTTGTAACGCGAATGGACGGAAATAATTCGGTGAACGAAGGTTATTGCCTCAAGTGCGCTAAGGATATGGGAATTCCCCAAGTCAATGAAATGATCAAGGGCATGGGGATGAGCGATGAGGATATCGAGCAGTTTGCCGATGAATTTGATCAGATGAGTGAGCAGCTCGGTATGGTGGGGGAGGAACTGGATTCCCAGACTGCGCCCTCCTTGCCCTCCTTTTTCAATAAGTTACTCGGTCGGCCCGATGCGCCCGAAGGGGAGAGTACCAAAGAGCCGGGCAAAGAGAAAAAGAAAGAAAAGAAGCGTAAGATCCTGGATCAATATGGCGTGAATCTTACCGCCAAGGCGCGTAAAGGGGAGTTGGACCCGGTAATTGGGCGCGGGGTGGAACTGAACCGCCTCATTCGCATCCTCAACCGCCGCACCAAGAATAACCCCTGCCTGATCGGCGAACCCGGCGTTGGTAAAACGGCTATCGCCGAAGAGCTGGCTTCCCGTATTGCGCGGGAGGAGGTTCCGGCAAAACTGCTGGATAAAGAGGTTTATCTGCTGGATCTCACCGCTTTGGTGGCAGGAACTCAGTTCCGCGGCCAGTTTGAAAGTCGAATCAAAAACCTCATCAATGAGGTGGTGGCGCTGGGGAATATCATTTTGGTGATCGATGAGATCCATAATTTGGTAGGAACCGGGGATGCGGAAGGAACCATGAACGCCGCCAATATCCTCAAGCCCGCTCTTTCTCGCGGCGAGATTCAGGTGATCGGTGCGACTACCCTTGCGGAATACCGTAAATATATCGAAAAGGATGCCGCCTTGGAGCGTCGTTTCCAGCCGGTTTTGGTGGATGAGCCCTCCTTGGAGGATACCATCGAGATTTTGAAGGGGTTGCGCTCCCGCTATGGGGAATATCACCATGTTGAGATCTCCGATCAGCTGCTGGTGCAGGCCGCACAAATGTCGGAGCGGTATATCACCGACCGTTTCCTGCCCGATAAGGCCATCGATCTTCTGGACGAAGCCTGCAGCGGTGCGTCCTTGGAAAATGTGGCGCAGAATGAGCAGATTCGTAAGCAACGCCGCCTGGTTGAAATCGAAGCGCGGCTGAATGTTCTTTCGGAACAAGAGCAGAATGAGGAAATTTATAAAGAGGTTGCAGAGCTCAATAGCGAAAAATGTCGATTGGATGCCGAACTTCAGGCCCTCGGTAATGTTGGAGATGCGGTGCTGACCTTTGACCACCTGGCCTATGTTTTGGAATTATGGACAGGGATCCCCGCCTCCAAGATCAAGCAGCAGGAATTTGAAAAGCTTAACCAATTGGAAGAGGAACTCAAAGGGCGGATCGTTGGTCAGGATGAGGCGATTCAAAGCGTTGTCCGTGCTATCAAGCGCCGCCGCGTGGGTGTTTCCCTCTCTAAGAGCCCGGCTTCCTTTATCTTTACCGGCCCTACCGGCGTGGGTAAGACAGAGCTGGTGCGCCAGCTTTCCATCGCTCTTTTTGATAGCGTGGATGCGCTGATTCGGGTGGATATGAGCGAATATATGGAAAAGCATTCGGTATCCAAGCTGATCGGTGCACCTCCGGGCTATGTTGGCTATGATGATGCGGGCCAGTTGACCGAGAAGGTGCGGCGCAAGCCTTATAGCGTGATCCTTTTTGATGAGATCGAAAAGGCCCACCCCGAGGTGCTCAATATTATGCTCCAGATGCTGGATGACGGAAAACTGACCGATGCCCAAGGGCGGGTGATCAACTTTGAAAATACGGTTATTGTTATGACCACCAATGCTACCGCCGATACCTCCAACGCTCCCGGCTTCAATCGAAGCGTGGATGAGCTGGAAAAGGAGCGGGCTACCCGCGCTTTGCTGAAATTTTTGCGCCCTGAATTTATTAATCGGGTGGATGAGATCGTTACCTTCCATGCACTTGAGAAGGAAACTATTCGCGCCATTGCGGATATTATGATCGGCGATCTGCGTAAGAGCTTGGAACTGCGTGGCATTTCGCTGGAAACCGAAGGCGCCGTTTTGGATTACCTTGCGGAGCATGGTTACGATCGGAAGTTCGGTGCCCGCTCCCTCAAACGCACCATTCAGCGCGAGGTGGAGGACCGCATTGCCCAGAAGATGATCGACCAATATGCGATGGAACCTTCCCTGGTTCGTTGCTCTTTTGAGGGCGGCAAAATAAATGTAGAATTGCGATAAAAAACCCTTGACAATTGCATCGGAGTTATGTATAATAACCGATGTACCTGTTTAAATGCAGGACTGTCGTCAAAGCGGAGGGAGGGAAGACCAAATGGCAGAAATCCGCATCAAGGAAAATGAATCCTTGGATAGTGCTTTGAGAAGATTTAAAAGACAATGTGCGAAATCCGGCGTTCTCTCCGAAATCAGAAAGAGAGAGCACTACGAGAAGCCCAGCGTTAAGAGAAAGAAGAAGTCCGAAGCCGCCAGAAAGAGAAAGTATTAATCTCTTTTGAGGCTTTTGAATACTCTCAAAAGCGATGCCCGCATTCAAATGAATGCGGGCTTTCATTTTTTGGAGGTATGTATGATAAATCATCCCATCGAACCTATATATAATAAGGAATCAAAAATTTTGATCTTAGGTAGTTTCCCTTCGGTGAAATCCAGAGAAACTTGCTTTTTCTATGGCCATCCCCAAAACCGATTTTGGAAGGTTTTGGCGGCGGTTTTCGGCGGAGCAACGCCTGAAACGATTGAAGAGAAAAAAGCGTTTCTGCTTGAAAATAAGGTGGCTGTTTGGGATGTGATCGCCGCTTGCGATATTGAAGGGAGCGCCGATCAATCCATTCGGAATGTAATCGCCAATGATATTGCGCCTATTTTAGCAGAAAGCGCTGTTGAAAAAATATATGTCAACGGCGGTGCGGCCAAAAAGCTCTATGATCGCTATATTTATCCTAAGGTCGGAAGAGAGGCGCGGGTTCTTCCGTCTACCTCGCCCGCCAATGCCGCTTGGAGCCTTGAACGGCTGATTGACGTTTGGAAAAACATTGCCGAGGATTGATTTTTTAGTTTGGCTTTGCTATACTTGATAAAAGGAGGGGATTTAAATGAAAAAAATTTCGATATTTTTAGTGTTCATTTTTATCTTATCAATGCTTGGAGGGTGTCATTCTGCGCCTGTGGAGCAACCGGATGCTCCGCAGCAAGAAACCCAGCGACAACCCGAACCCGAACCCATCGTTGAAAAAAGAGCCTCTTTCTTTGGCGTCGGCGATAATCTGATCCATAACTGCGTTTATTGGCAGGCGGAAAAGCATGCATCGGGGGATGGTTATAATTTCCTGCCGATGTATGAGCAGATGCGCGGTGATATCGAAAGCGCCGATATTGCCTATATCAATCAGGAAACGGTGCTTGGCGGAACCGAGATCGGTGTTTCCTCCTATCCCCAGTTTAATTCGCCTCAAGAATTGGGCAGGGATATGATCGACTTGGGCTTTGATGTTTTTTCCTTGGCGACCAACCATGCCTTTGATAAAGGGGAGAAAGGTGTACGTAATACCCTTGCGTTTTTTGACTCCCATCCTGAGGTAACCGCCATCGGAATGTATAAAAAAGGGGAAGAGATCATCACCGTTTTGGAAAAGAATGGGATCAAGCTTGCTTTTATTAATTATACCTTCCATACCAACGGTCTTTCGCTGCCTTCGGATAGCGAATATTATGTCCCTGTTGCGGATATCAGCAATGATTACAAGGGAATGGTTGAGGCGGTTGAAAGAGCCAAGGGGATGGCAGATTTTGTTGTTTTCTGCGTCCATTGGGGCGATGAGGGTGCAACCCAACCCAATAAGATCCAAAAGGATAGCGCGAAGATTTTAGCGGATGCAGGCTGCGATGTCATCGTCGGTACCCATTCCCATACCATCCAGCCGGTGGAATATATCGATGATACCCTGGTTATTTATTCCTTGGGCAATTTCATCTCCGCCCAGAAGGGCCCCTATAATATGATGGGCGGAGCGATCAAATTTGATTTTGTTTTAAAGGGTGAAGAAAAATCCATTGAAAACGTTCGGTTTGAACCGTTGATCAACCAATATGAGGCGGGATTCTCCAATATCCGCGTCATTCCTTTCCGTAATTATACTGAGCAGCTTGGCCATGACCACGCTGTGGATGTTTCCTATAATTACTTTAAAAATCTTGCAGAAGAAACGATTGATGCCGCATATTTGAAATTGGATTAATAAAAAATGCACTGCGTTGCGGTGCATTTTTTATTTGAAAATAAAGAAAGAAGTGTTATAATATATGTGTAAAAAGAGGTGATCTATTTTGAAAAAAGAATTTGATATATCGGGGATGACCTGCGCCGCCTGCGCGGCGCGGATCGAGCGGGTTGCCCGAAAAATTGAGGGAGTGGAGCAGGCAACGGTCAACCTTGCCGCCGAGCGGCTGAGTGTTGAAGCCTCCAATGATGCCTTTCCAAAAATCATCGCTGCGGTGGAGCGGGCGGGCTTCGGCGCAACCCCTCATAAGAAAAATGCAGAAAACACCGATAAAAACATCTTGAAGGTGCGGAAAATGCGCCGCAAGCTGATCCTTTCGGCTTGCTTTGCGCTCCCGCTCTTTTATCTTGCCATGGGCCCCATGATCGGCCTGCCGGTCCCGCTTTTTTTAGCGCCCAACCATCAACCGCTGACCTATGCTTTGGTGCAGATGGTGCTGGCGATGGCAACGATGGTGGTCGGTTGGCGGTTTTATGCGGTGGGTTATTCCTCGCTCTTTCGGGGCAGCCCCAATATGGATAGTCTGATCGCCATCGGAACAACTGCCTCCTTTGGCTATAGCGTTTATTCCTTGGTGCGAATTGCCCAAGGAGATCTCCATGGTGTTCACGAACTGTATTTTGAGTCGGTAGGGGTGATAATCACTCTGATTTTGCTGGGCAAGACCTTGGAATCCATCTCCAAAGGGAAAACCTCCCAGGCGATCCAAAGCCTGATGAAATTGGTGCCCAAGACCACCTTTGTCCTGCGGGACGGGAACGAGCTGGAGGTTCCCACCTCCAAGCTATTGGAGACCGATATTCTGATCATCAAGCCGGGAACAAGAATCCCTGCGGACGGTGTTGTTATCGGTGGGCAATCCTCGGTGGATGAATCGATGCTCACCGGCGAAAGCCTGCCGATCGATAAAGCCGAGGGCGCTCAAGTTTATGCAGGCTCTATCAATCAAGTGGGGGTTCTTCATGCCAAGATCTCCTCGGTTGGGGAAGATACGGCCCTTGGAAATATGATCCGTATGGTGGAGGAGGCGCAAGGAACCAAAGCACCGATTGCTCGATTGGCCGATATTGTTTCGGGTTACTTTGTTCCTGCGGTGATGGCAATCGCGCTGATTGCGGCGGTTGCCTGGAAGTTGGGCGGGCAAAGCTGGGGCTTTTGCCTTTCGATCCTGGTTTCGGTTTTGGTAATCGCATGCCCCTGCGCTTTGGGTTTGGCAACGCCGACGGCCATTATGGTCGGAATTGGAAAAGGCGCAGAATACGGTGTTCTTTTTAAAAACGGCGAAGCGGTGGAGCATCTTCATCGGATCGATACCGTTGTTTTGGATAAGACCGGTACCCTGACCTGCGGCAAGCCGATGCTGACAAACTTGATTTTGAACGCAGGATTTTCCCGGGAAAGGGTTTTGACCTTGCTTGCTTCGGCGGAGCGCTCATCAGAGCATCCTTTGGGCCGTGCGATCGTGGAACAAGCTGAAAGAGAAAATTTGACCATTTTAGAACCAGTAGGTTTTGAGGCATTGGTCGGCCGCGGCGTAGCCGCTCATATCGATGGGCAGGAGATCCTCGCGGGTAATGCGCGGATGATGAAGGAGCATGCCATCGATTTTTCGGTTTTGCAGAATGATCTTGATCAATTGGAAGAAGAGGGGAAAACCCCTGTCTTTTTGGTGATCGACGGAAAACCTGCCGCCATTGCCGCCATTGCAGATACCTTGAAGGAAGATAGTGCCGATGCGGTTTATGCCCTTCGTCAACGAGGGATCGAGGTTGTGATGCTAACGGGGGATGCCAAACGCACCGCCGAGGCGATCGCAAAGCAGGCGGGAATCACGAAGGTTTATGCCGAGGTATTGCCCGGCGATAAGATGAATGTAATTAAGGATCTGCAGGCCGAGGGAAAACGGGTCGCTATGGTTGGGGATGGTATCAACGATGCGCCCGCGCTGGCCACCGCTGATGTGGGAATAGCGATCGGATCGGGAACGGATATTGCCATGAATTCTGCGGATGTTGTTTTGATGCATGGTGCCCTTTCGGCTGTTCCAACCGCGATGGAGCTTTCCCGCCAAACGATCCGCAACATTCGCCAAAACCTCTTTTGGGCCTTCGGATATAATACCCTTGGAATTCCGGTGGCGGCCGGGTTGCTCTATCTCTTTGGCGGGCCGCTTTTGAACCCCATGCTGGGTGCGGCGGCGATGTCTTTGTCGTCGGTTTCGGTTTTGACCAACGCATTGCGTTTAAAACGATTTAAAATGAAGGAGAAATAAGATGGAAAAGTTTACTTTAAAGGTGCCCGGTATGATGTGTATGCACTGTGTGGGGAGTATTAAAAGTGCGCTGGAAGCGATGGAAGGAATTACCGAGGTGGAGATCAACCTCGCAGAAAAGTCGGTTTCCTTTGTCGCGGAACCTGCCATGAAGCAGAAGGCAATTGATGCGATCGACGATCTGGGATTTGATGTAGAATAAAAAAGAACGGAACAAGCTTGCTTGTTCCGTTCTTTTTTAGTTAGATTTTCTTCACACCGAGCGTTACCTTTTCGCCGTTGATATCCCAATCCTTGGAGAATTCAGGCGCGGTCTCGTTGATGTTCAGCTTATCGGCCAGGGTGTTGCCTGCCACCTCTGCAAAATCCTCCTGCAGAAGGGCGATCAGCTTATCGTTACCGCTGATATAGATCTCAATATGATCCATTACCTCAAAGCCGGAATCCTTACGCATGGTCTGCACCTTGGAGATGATCTCGCGGATGAAGCCTTCGCGGATCAGCGCATCGGTCAGCTGAATGTCCAAAACAACGGTGTAGCCCTTATCCTTGGCAGTATAGTAGCCTTCCTTCTGGGCGATGCTGATCAGCAGATCCTCAGTCTCCAGCTTAACCTGCCCGCCGGGCAGATCCAGGATCAAAGCACCGCAATCATCCAGCTCGGCTTTGGCGGCTGCGCCGTCGATCTCTGCCAGAGCGGTGCGGATCTCGCCCAATTGCTTGCCGTATTTCGGGCCAACGGTCTTGAGCTGGGGCTTAAACTCATAGTTGATGAACTCGCTGAGGTTTTCCTTGAAGGAAACGGCCTTGACATTCAGCTCATCCTTGATGATCTCAATAAATTCCTCGCCCAACGCCTCGGCACTTTCGATATACATGCAAGCCAAGGGCTGGCGGTTCTTTCTGCCCGAGCCGTTTCTTGCGGCACGACCCAGAACAACGACATTGAGCAGTTTTTCCATATCAGCTTCTAAAGCGGCATCGATGCGGTTTTCATCCACAATGGGGAAGTCGCAAAGATGGATGCTTTCGGGGGCGTCCTTATCGATAGAGCGAACCAGGTTCTGATAAATGTTTTCCGCCATGAAGGGGATCATGGGCGCGGCGGCCTTGGCGGTTACCACCAAAGCGTGATAAAGGGTCATGTAGGCAGCCACCTTATCGTCGGGCATGCCGGGCGCCCAATAGCGCTCTCTGCCGCGGCGGACATACCAGTTGCTCAGATCGTCCACAAAGCTTTCCAATGCCCTTGCCGCTTCGGGGATGCGGTAGTTCTCCAGATTGGTATCGACCGCTTTGACCATGGTGTTGAGTTTGGAAAGGATCCAACGATCCATGACAGTCAGTTTGCATTCATCCAAATGATATTTGGTGGCATCAAACTGATCGATATTTGCATAGAGGATAAAGAATGCATAGGTATTCCAAAGAGTACCCATGAACTTTCTTTGGCCTTCGGTAACAGCCTTGCCGTGGAAACGGTTGGGCAACCAGGGCGCAGAGTTGGTATAGAAATACCAGCGGATCGCATCAGCACCATAGGTTTGGAGCGCATCAAAGGGATCAACCGCGTTGCCCTTGGATTTGCTCATTTTCTGGCCGTTCTCATCCTGAACATGGCCCAGAACGATAACATTCTTATAAGGTGCCTTATTAAAGATCAAGGTGGAGATGGCCAGCAGGGAATAGAACCAACCGCGGGTCTGGTCTACCGCCTCGGAAATAAAGTCGGCGGGGAATTGGGCCTCAAAAAGGTCCTTATTCTCAAAGGGATAATGATGCTGGGCAAAGGGCATTGCGCCGGAATCAAACCAGCAGTCGATCACCTCGGGCACGCGATGCATTTCCTTGCCGCAGATGGGGCACTTGATGGTAACGGCATCGATGAACGGGCGGTGAAGCTCGATCTCCTCAGGGCAATTATCGCTCATTTCCTTCAATTCGGCGATACTGCCGATGGAATGGAGATGACCGCAATCGCATTGCCAGATGTTCAAAGGAGTTCCCCAATAGCGGTTTCTGGAAATGCCCCAATCCTGAACATTCTCCAGCCAGTCGCCGAAGCGGCCCTTGCCGATGCTTTCGGGAATCCAGTTGATGGTATTGTTGTTGCGGATCAGATCTTCCCGCACATCGGTCATCTTGATGAACCAGGATTCGCGGGCGTAATAGATCAGCGGAGTATCGCACCGCCAGCAGAAGGGATAATCATGCTCAAATTTGGGCGCATCAAAGAGCAGACCGGCCTTATCCAAGTCTACCAGCACCTTGGGGTCAGCGTCCTTAACAAAGAGGCCGGCATAAGGAGTCTCTTCGGTCAGTTCACCCTTACCGTTGACCAGCTGAACAAAGGGCAGGTCGTATTTACGGCCCACGTTCGCATCATCCTCACCAAAGGCGGGAGCGATATGAACGATGCCGGTACCGTCGGTCATGGTAACATAGTTATCGCAAGTAATGTAGTGGCCCTTTTTGCCCTGCTTTTCGCAGATGGGGCCAACAAAATCAAAGAGCGGCTCATATTCTTTGCGTTCCAGATCGGCGCCCTTATAGGATTCCAGAACCTCATAGGCAGGGGTCTCTTCATTGCCAAGCTTGGAGAGGACCTTCTCCATCAATGCTTCTGCGAGATAATAGGTAAAACCGTCTGCAGCCTTTACCTTGCAATAGGTCTCATTGGGGTTGACGCAAAGGGCAACGTTGCTGGGCAGAGTCCAGGGGGTAGTTGTCCAGGCGAGGAAATAAGCGTCCTCACCGCGCACCTTAAAGCGAACAACCGCGCTGCGCTCCTTGACCGCCTTATAGCCTTGGGCTACCTCATGGGAGGAGAGGGGGGTGCCGCAGCGAGGGCAATAGGGAACGATCTTAAAGCCTTTATAAAGCAGCTTCTTTTCAAAGATCTTCTTTAATGCCCACCATTCCGATTCAATAAAGTTATTATCATAGGTAACATAAGGGTGATCCATATCAGCCCAGAAGCCAACGGTGCGGGAAAAGTCTTCCCACATTCCCTTATACTTCCAAACGCTTTCCTTGCAAAAACCAATGAAAGGCTCCAGACCGTATTCTTCGATCTGCTCCTTACCATCCAGCCCCAGCATTTTTTCCACTTCCAGCTCAACCGGCAGACCATGGGTATCCCAGCCTGCCTTGCGGGGGACCATGCACCCCTTCATGGTGCGGTAGCGGGGGATCATATCCTTGATAACGCGGGTCAGAACGTGGCCGATATGAGGCTTACCATTGGCGGTCGGCGGACCGTCGTAGAAAACATAGGGAGTTCCTTCTGCTTTGGTTTCAACGCTCTTTTCGAAAATTTTCTGCTCCTGCCAGAATTTTTCGATCTTCTTTTCTTCCTCAACAAAATTGAGGTTAGGGGATACGCTGTTATACATCGCGCAACTTTCTCCTTCCAAAATAATAACGCTCCCATCCTGCATACCAGGATGAAAGCGTTTCACTTCCATTTTTACCACCGATTGCAAGCAGACCATCATCTGCGCCCCGTTTTAACGCTTGGGAGGCGAAGGAGCCTACTTGCAAAAAGCGTTCGGTCCTCAACTCGGGAGTGATCTTCATCATTGCTTGCTCCG
>JAFSBD010000057.1 GCA_017442025.1 Clostridia bacterium | reverse complement strand
TTTCATAAAGCGGCCGCAGGCTCTGATTAAGGCAGAACCTGCGGCCGCTTTTCATATATAAATAGGAAAGAAAAGATTTCTTATGAAATGAAATGGGCTAAAATTATATAAATTAGGATAAAATGAATTAAAAATATGATTATAATAAATAGCTTGGCAGATCTTTGGGGGATTGCGGTGCGCGGGGCGCAGGATCAGAAACAGGTTTTCGTGGGGCGCGGGGGGCGCGCTGCTCTCCAAAGTATTCTTTGGCCTGCCGCCCGGTGATCCGCTTGAAGGCGGCAGAGAAATAGGCTTGGTTGGCAAAACCAACCAACTCTGCCGTTTGGGTGACCGAATGGCCCCGGGCGAGCAGTTCTTTGGCACGTTGGATCTTAAGGATATTGAAATAATCATGGGCGCCCATTCCGGCATAGCGGGCAAATACCCGCTTGAGGTGAGAAAGGCTGATACCCAGGTGTTCCGCCAGATCTCCAACCGAAAGGCGGGTGGGAATATTTTCTTCCAGATAGGCAGAGGCTTTGGTGAATAGCAGGAAATCCCGCTCTGCAGGCTCAGCGGCGCGGGGCGTGCTATCATATATCTGCAATAATAGAAGCTCCAGCAGCGGATAGATTTGGGGATCATTTTCCCTTTGATTGGCGATCTCCGCGGCAAACATTCTTCCCCGCTCGGAGAGGGTTATAACCATAGGTTCCTTCGGATCTCCCTCGGCGTCGTAACCCAAGAGGAGATCGTCTGCCCCCTCTTCTTTCTGCATCCAATAAAAGGTATTCGGCGGGAGAATGGCGGCATCCCCGGCAGAGAGGGAATAAAGTTTCTTGCCGAGGGTAAGCTTTAATTGGCCCTTACGCAGATAGAGCAGGCAGGAATGATGGGAAAGCTCATCCTGCGCATGAAAGATCTTTTGGATGATAATGCGGTTATTATGAACCATAAAAGTATCACCTCCGTTATAATACATTAAAAATATAAAAACGGCTCAATCCGATTATATCATAACGTTTTGAAAAAGTAAAGAAAAAAGAAGGTGGAAAATCCACCTTCTTTTTGGGTTTATTTCGTTATCGAATAATCTTTACTTTAAATCCGTTTCCGATTCCTGCGGCATTGGCATCATCGGTATCGATGTGCATTTCCAATCGAAACGCTTTATTGACCCGCACCTGCACATCATAGAAGGTGGTGCGGCGCTCGCCCTTGACTTCAACGTCCACATAATCGCCATCCTTCAGGCCAAAGGAGCGGCCCTCTTCCTCGCTCATATGAATATGGCGGTTGGCGATGATGCAACCCTCTTTAAGGGTAACAACCCCTTTGGGGCCGATGATGGTGATGGGGGCAGAGCCTTTAATATCGCCCGATTCACGAACCGGAGGCTTGACCTTTAAGGTAAAGGAATCGGTGCGGGAGATCTCCACCTGGGAAGCAGAGCGAACAGGCCCTAAAACCCGAACCCCTTCGATGGGGCGTAAAGAGGGTCCGACGATGGTCAACTGCTCCTTGCAGGCAAACTGCCCGGGCTGGGAGAGATCCTTGATGGGAGTCAGCTCATAGCCCTTGCCGAAAAGGGTCTCCAGATCGGCGGCAGAGAGGTGGATATGGCGGTTGGAGATGCCAACGGGACCGGTATCGTTGCCTGCGGCATTGCATTCTTTCATCACACGGTCGACAATTTCTGCGACCAATTTTGCATCGTATGCCATGGGATAAACTCCTTTAGATAATTCGGAAACTGTCTGCCATTACGCAACGGCGCTGGCGGGTAAAGCTACGGGCAGAGGTGATTCCTTCGCCGGTGGGGCCTGCAATGGTGAAGGTGGTATGACCTTCGCCGCCAAAGCCGATGCCGGCATAGGAGGGCGCATTCTTAACAAAGATGGTGGTTTCTACCGCCTTGGCAAAGCGGGAAAGATGATCAATATTTTTAGAGTGCATATGAGCGGTATGGCGGTTGCCGTGCTCGGCCTTGACTGCCATCTCGATCGCCTGATCAATGTTATCCACCCGAACGATGGGGAGGATGGGCATCATCAACTCTTCCTGCACAAATTCGTGATTGAAATCGGTCTCGCAGATGATGCACCGAATGTCGCTGCTCACCTGAACGCCGATCTTGGCCAGCAGGACACTTGCATCCCGACCGACGCAATCGCGGTTGATGATCTTGCGGGTCTTGCCGTTCTTATCGGTCTTTTCCACCAAAACGATCTTGGCCAGCTCAGCTGCCTGGGCGGAATCGATGAGATAAGCGCCGTTTCTCTGCATGGCAGAGATCAGCTCGTCGGCGATATTGCGGAAGGCAAAAACCTCTTTTTCTGCGATGCAGGGGAGGTTGTTATCAAAGGTGCAACCGTCGATAATGTCTTTGCCCGCCTTGGCAATATCGGCGGTATCGTCGACGATAACAGGGGGGTTGCCTGCACCTGCGCCGATGGCCTTTTTGCCGGAGGAAAGAACTGCGCGCACAACGCCCGGGCCGCCGGTGCAGACCAGCAGACGAACGGCGGGATGGGATTGCATAACGGCGGCCGATTCCAGGGTGGGCTTCACCATGGAGCAGACCAGAACGTCGGGACCGCCCGCCGCCTTGGAGGCGCGGTTGACCAGATCAACGGCATAGTTGGAAACCGCGATGGCATTGGGATGGGGATTGAATACAACCCCGTTGCCTGCGGCGATCATGCCGATGCTGTTGCAGATAACGGTCTCGCTGGGGTTGGTGCTGGGGGTAATGGAGCCAACAACGCCGAAGGGGGCCATCTCGATGAGGGTCAGGCCGCTATCGCCGGTCTTGGCATTAGAAACGATATCCTCGGTACCGGGGGTCTTATCGGCCACCAGATTGTGCTTGGCGGTCTTATGATCCACCCGACCCATGCCGGTCTCTTCCACGCCCAGCTTGGCCATGATGGGGGCTTCGGCGCGGGTGAGGCGGCGGATCTCGGTAATGATGGCTTCCCGCTGCTCCACGCTCATGGCGCGAACAGCGCGATAGCCGATCTCAGCGGCGGCGATGGCATCGTTCATATCGGCATAGATGCCCGCGAACTTGCGGGGGCCGTAATGAGTGCTGTCCCAATCGGGGGCGCTGCCGGTTTGCAGATTATTTAAAACTTGGCTGACAACTGCTTTGATCTCAGCTTCGGTAAGGTTTGCCATAGTTTGAACTCCTTTTTAAAGGTTTAGCAGAATTTTGCAGTATCCAATGCGATCATATACTCTTCATCGGTGGGAATGACCAGGGTTTTGACCTTGGCGCCCTCGGCAGAGATATCGGTAGCGGAGCCACGGGGCATGGTTGCATTGGTATTTTCATCGATTTGGATGCCCAGATAGTCCATATCTTCGCAGACCATCTGGCGGAGCATATCGGAATTTTCGCCGATGCCGGCGGTGAAGACCAGGGCATCGATGCCGTTCATTTCGGCAACATAGCTTCCGATATATTTCTTAATGCTGTTGGCCAGCATCTTAACAGCCAGCATGGAGCGATAATGCCCTTCCTTGGCTGCATCTTCCACGTTGCGGGAATCGTTGGAAATACCGCTGATGCCCAAAAGACCGCTCTTGCGGTTGATCAGATCCTCGGCTTCCTCAGCGGTGAGGTTCTTAGCCTTCATAATGTAGGGGATCACCGAAGGATCGATGGTGCCGCTGCGGGTACCCATCGGAACGCCTTCCTGGGGAGTAAAGCCCATGGAGGTATCGATGGCGGTGCCTTCCTTGCAGGCGGTGATGGAAGAGCCGTTGCCCAGATGGCAGGTAACGATCTTCAGGTCCTTGAGATCCTTGCCCAGCATCTTGGCGGCCTCGGCGGCCACATAGCGGTGGGAGGTGCCATGGAACCCATAGCGGCGGATCTTATATTCTTCATAAAGCTCGTAGGGGATGGGGTAGATATAGCGGAAATCTTCAATATCCGCATAGAAGGAGGTGTCGAAAACACCTACCTGCGGCGTATTCTCCATCAGCTTTTTGCAAGCCTTGATGCCCTTGATGGCCGGGGGGCCATGGAGGGGATTGATGGG
>JAFSBD010000056.1 GCA_017442025.1 Clostridia bacterium | reverse complement strand
TGGGTACATTTGTTTTGGATACCGACGAGCTGCATGCACAGCTTGGAGATGAGATCCCGCTTTCGGAACCCGCTGTTCTGAACTGGATCGGGGAATATATCAATGAAAATTTAGAAGACATTCAAGGAGGAAAAATATAAATGAAATCTTTAGCTGAATTGCAAGCAATTAAAGAAAGAATGCAGAATAAGGTAAATCTGCGTGCTTCTGAAGGTGAAGATACCATTCGTGTTGTTGTCGGCATGGCAACCTGCGGTATTGCCGCCGGTGCCCGCCCGGTATTGAACGCCTTTTTGAAGGAAATTGAGGACCGTCGTTTGAGCAATGTTATTTGCACTCAGACCGGCTGTATCGGCATCTGCCAATATGAGCCTGTTGTTGAGATCCTGATGCCCGACGGCTCCAAGACCACCTATGTTAAGATGAACGAGGATAAAGTTGCGAAGGTCGTTACCGAGCATATCGTCAACAATAAACCCGTTCAGGAATTCACCATCGGTGCCTACGAGAAATAAGGGGGAGTATAAACAATGATTAGAAACCATATTTTGATTTGCGGCGGTACTGGCTGTACCTCCTCCGGCTCGCTGAGCTTGATGGAAGCACTGAATGCGGAGCTGGAAAAGCATAACCTGCAGGATGAAGTAAAGGTCGTTATGACCGGTTGCTTCGGTCTGTGTGCCCTTGGCCCCATCATGATCGTTTATCCCGAAGGCTCTTTCTATAGCCGTGTGGATGCGGAAGCAGTCCCCGAAATCGTTTCGGAACATATCATTAAGGGTCGTATCGTTAAAAAGTATCTCTACAGCGAAGTTGCTGAAATGGAAGAGAAAGGCGTTCATGCTTCTTTGAACGATACCAACTTCTACAAAAAGCAAAAGCGCGTTGCTCTGCGTAACTGCGGTGTTATCAACCCTGAATTGATCGATGAATATATCGCCTATGACGGCTATCAGGCATTGGGCAAGGTTCTGACTGAAATGACTCCTGCCGATGTTATTCAGACCATCAAGGATTCCGGTCTGCGTGGCCGTGGCGGCGGCGGTTTCCCCACCGGCTTGAAGTGGGATCTCGCCTCCCGCACCAAGGCAGACGTGAAGTATGTCTGCTGTAACGCCGACGAAGGCGACCCGGGCGCTTTCATGGACCGTTCGGTTCTGGAAGGTGATCCCCATGCCATCATCGAGGCGATGGCAATCGCTGCTTACGCCGTTGGCGCTTGCAGAGGTTTTGTTTACATCCGTGCAGAGTATCCTATCGCGGTAAACCGTTTGCAGATCGCCATCAATCAGGCGCGTGAATATGGCTTGCTCGGCGAAAACATTTTTGGTACTGATTTCAACTTTGATATGGAGATTCGTCTGGGCGCCGGTGCGTTTGTTTGCGGTGAGGAAACTGCTTTGATGACCTCCATCGAAGGCAACCGCGGTGAGCCCCGTCCCCGTCCGCCCTTCCCCTCTGAAAAGGGTATCTTCCAGATTCCTACCATGAACTGCAACGTTGAGACCTACGCCAATATTCCTCAGATCATTCTGAAAGGCGCGGATTGGTTTGCTTCCATGGGTACTGAAAAGTCCAAGGGCACCAAAGTCTTTGCTTTGGGCGGTAAGATTACCAATACCGGTCTTGTTGAGATTCCTATGGGTACTACCCTGCGCGAGGTTATCGAAGATATCGGCGGCGGTATTCCGGGCGGCAAGAAGTTTAAAGCGGCTCAGACCGGCGGTCCTTCCGGCGGTTGTATCCCTGCCTCTTTGATCGATACTCCCATTGACTATGATAATCTGATTGCTATCGGCTCCATGATGGGTTCCGGCGGTCTGATTGTTATGGACGAAGATAACTGCATGGTAGACATTGCAAAGTTCTTCCTGGAGTTTACTGTTGATGAATCCTGCGGTAAATGTACTCCCTGCCGTATCGGCACCAAGAGAATGCTGGAGTATCTGAATAAGATCACCTCCGGTAAGGCAACAATGCAGGATCTGGATGATCTGGAGCAGTTGTGCTACTACATTAAGGCGAATGCACTTTGTGGCCTGGGACAGACTGCCCCCAACCCCGTTCTTTCTACTCTGCGTTATTTCCGCGATGAGTATGAAGCTCATATTCTGGAGAAGCGTTGCCCTGCCGGTGTATGTAAGGATCTGATGCGCTATGAAATTACCGACGCATGTAAGGGCTGTACCCTCTGCGCCCGCAACTGCCCGGTCAATGCGATTGAAGGTACTGTTAAGAACCTGCATACCATCGATCAGGATAAATGTATCAAGTGCGGCGTCTGCATGAGTAAGTGTAAGTTCAACGCCATCATCAAGAAGTAAAGGAGAGGTAGACAATGCAAATGATTAATTTAACAATCGATGGCACTCCGGTAAGTGTACCTGCCGGTACTACTGTTCTGGAAGCGGCCAGAAAATTGAATATTGATATTCCCACTCTGTGCTTTTTGAAAGAGATCAATGCAATCGGTGCCTGCCGGATCTGCGTTGTTGAGAACAGAGTGAACGGGATGGGCCGTTTGGTTGCATCCTGCGTATTCCCGGTGGCAGAGGGTATGGAAATCTATACCCATAGCCCCATGGTTCAGAACGCCAGAAAGAAGACTTTGGAACTCATCCTTTCGGATCATGATAAGAAGTGTCTTTCCTGCGTTCGTTCCGGCGATTGCGAACTGCAGCGTCTTTGCAACGAATACGGTGTGGATAAGGAAGATGCCTTTGAGGGTGATATGAACGTTTTTGATGTGGATGATTCTGCTGTTCATATGATCCGCAACAATAATAAGTGCATCCTCTGCCGCCGTTGCGTCGCCGTCTGCGACAAGCTGCAGGGCGTAACCGTTATCGGTGCTAATGAGAGAGGCTTTGCCACCCATATCGGCTCTGCCTTTGATGATGGCTTGGGTATGACTTCTTGCGTATCTTGCGGTCAGTGTATTGTTGCTTGCCCGACCGGTGCTTTGACCGAGAAGGATGATACCGATAAGGTTTGGGCAGCTTTGGCGGATCCTACCAAGCACGTTGTTGTTCAGGTGGCTCCTTCTATTCGTGTAACTTTGGGCGAATCCTTTGATATGCCTATCGGCACCAATGTAGAAGGCAAGATGGTTACCGCCTTGAAGAAGCTGGGCTTTGATAAAGTATTTGATACCAATGTTACTGCCGATCTTACTATTATGGAAGAGGCAAATGAGTTGATTGAACGTGTTCAGAAGGGTGGCGTTCTGCCCATGATCACCTCTTGCTCTCCCGGTTGGATCAAATACTGCGAGCACTATTTCCCCGATATGATTCCTCATCTTTCTTCCTGCAAGTCTCCTCAGCAGATGTTTGGCGCTGTTTTGAAGACTTATTATGCAGAGAAGAACAATATCGATCCTAAGGATATCGTTAGCGTCTCCGTTATGCCTTGTACTGCCAAGAAATTTGAGGTAGGCCGCGAGGATCAGAGCGCTGCAGGCATTCCTGATGTGGATATTTCCATCACCACCCGTGAGTTGGCCAGAATGATCAAGAGAGCCGGTATTGTTTTCCCCAAACTGGAAGACGGCGAGTTTGATCATCCTCTGGGTATCGGTTCCGGTGCCGGCTTGATCTTCGGTGCTACCGGCGGTGTTATGGAAGCGGCTCTGCGTACGGCAGTTGAAACTCTGACCGGCGAAGAGCTGGGTAAGCTTGATTTTGAAGATGTCCGCGGAACCGCCGGCATCAAGGAAGCTGCCTATAAGGTCGGCGATCTGGATGTTAAGGTTGCTGTCTGCTCCGGTCTTGCAAATGCCAAAGAACTGCTCAAAAAGGTTCAGTCCGGCGAAGCAGATTATACCTTTATCGAGATCATGGGCTGTCCCGGCGGCTGCGTGAACGGTGGCGGTCAGCCTTATCAGCCTGCTTCTGTTCGCAACTATGAAGATCTGCGCGCTATGCGTGCAAAGGCACTTTATGATACCGATGCGGCAATGACCCTGAGAAAATCCCATGAGAACCCGGTGATCAAGGAACTTTATGATTCCTATTTTGATCATCCCGGCAGCCATAAGGCTCATGAGGTTTTGCATACTTCTTATGTTGCCAGAAACCGTTTTGGTGATCAGTAAGTAATCATAACTACCGGCCGTGCCGGTAGTTTGCACTGCCCCCTTAGGGCATAATGCCGGCAGGGCCTATAGGCCCGCCGAAAAGTTTGCCAACCGCAACACTTTCACCGGCTTGCCCCTAAAGGGGGCTTTGTATTAGCCT
>JAFSBD010000055.1 GCA_017442025.1 Clostridia bacterium | reverse complement strand
GGTGATGGGGAAATCGGCAAACCGCTCCGAAACGGTGCGGTAATGCTGCTCTGAAAGGATGGTGGTGGGGCAGAGGATGGCTACCTGAAAGCCGTTGTCCACCGCCTTGAAGGCCGCCCGCAGGGCAACCTCCGTTTTGCCAAATCCCACGTCGCCGCAAAGCAGACGATCCATCGGGTGGGGCTGCTCCATATCCTTTTTGATCTCCTCCACGCATCGGATCTGGTCGGGGGTCTCCTCGTAGGGAAATTGCTCCTCAAAGCGAAGTTGCCAATCGGTATCGGGATCGCAGGGAAGCCCTTGCGCGTTCAGCCGCTTGGCATAGAGGGCGATCAGCTCCTTGGCCACCTCGCGGGATTGGTTTTTGACCTTGGCCTTGGTCTTTTCCCATTGGGCCCCGCCCAGGCGGGAAAGCTTTACCGCCTTATCCTCGGCGGTACCGATATATTTGGAAATTAAATCGAGCTGAGGACAGGGGACGAACAGGGTATCGCCCTTATCGTAGCCGATCACGATATAATCCTTGGTCACTCCTTGGTTTTCCACCTGACGGATGCCCTTATAAACACCGATGCCGTGGGAAACGTGCACCACCAGATCACCGGGGGTCAGGTCGTTGAAGGAACGGATCTTTTCGCCCTTGGGCTGACCGCGGCGGGTGCGCTGTTCGGCTTGCTTGCCGCCTTCGGCTAAAAAGAGCAGCTTGGCATCGGGCAGGCGAAGCTGAAAGGCGGGCAGCTCCTTGCCGCAGTAAACGTAGCCCGCCTTGGGGCGGTCGGAGAGGGGAATATGGGCGGCAGCCAGTTGGGATTTCAGTTCACCAAGCCGCCCCTCGCTGCCGCCGAGGCAAACGGTATAGCCCTCCTCGGCCGCCTGCTGCAGCTCATGGAACAGCGCCTCCTCCCGATAGAAGGGGATGCGATCCTCCAGCGCATGAAGCTGGCGGTAGGCGCCCAGCTTCAGGTCGGCAGGGCCGGGGGAAACGGCGGCAAAGAGGAAGGTGTTGCCGCTCCAGCGCGCCTCAAAGGCGGCACGGTCGAGAAAATATTGCCCCTCCACCGTGAAATCGCCCTTTTCGGCATGGCGGGTCAGCTCCTCCTGAAGCTGCCATTCCATAAAGGAGAAGATCTTTTGCTGATTGCCGTATTCTTCGATGAAGAGCAGGCCGTCGTGGTAGTCCAAGGGGGTAAAAAGTTCGGGATAGAGCAGGGGCAGATAGCGGTCGGCGGGCACACTTTGGCCGTTTTCCAACCGCTCGATATCCTGCCGCAGGCCGCTGTGGTCGCCCTTTTTGAGCTGTTCCTTTAAGAGCGGCAAAAGCCGCCGTTCCTCGCCCTTGCGGGAGCCGCAGGGCACCAGCTCGGCTTCGTTTACCGTTTCCAGCGTGCGCTGGGTCAATACGTCAAAAAAGACCATGCGGTCGATCTCGTCACCGAAAAATTCGATCCGCAGAGGGTCGGGATAGTTGGGGGTAAAAACGTCCAAAATGCCGCCGCGGCGGGCAAAGGTGCCGCTGCCCTCCACCAGGTCGAAGCAGGTATAGCCGTTTTCGGTGAGATAGGCAACAAGCTCGCCTAAATCCCATTCCTCGCCCACCCGCAAGGTCTTGCCGCTCTCGGGCGCATCAGAGGGCGGCGGGCAGGGCATCAAAAGCGCCGAAAGGGGGGCAACGACCATGGAATACCGCCCCTCCCGCATCCGCTTGAGGGTCTCGGCCTGTTGGTGATCCCGCTCGGTGGAGCGGGCGGCATAGGTATCAAAAACGAAGTCCCGCTCCGGCAGATAGAGCACATCCTCCCCCAAAAGGGCGCGGAAAGCCGCGAGAATTTCTGCCACCCCCGCCTCCTCGCGGGCAACGAAAATTCCCTTATGATTCGATTGCTTGCAGAGGTAGGCGGCGGCTAAAATACTGCTCTGCCCCTGCAGACCGTTGATGGCGATGACCGGCCG
>JAFSBD010000054.1 GCA_017442025.1 Clostridia bacterium | reverse complement strand
GGGCAACGGCGCCGTCCACTACCTCACGGAGGTTATGGGGCGGAATATCGGTGGCCATACCAACGGCGATACCCGAGCTGCCGTTGACCAGCAGGTTGGGGAAGCGGGCGGGCAGAGCGCGGGGCTCTTTTCTTGTTTCGTCAAAGTTGGGATCCCAATCGATGGTATCCTTTTCAATATCCTTGAGCATCTCGTTGGAGATCTTGCTCATTCTGGCCTCGGTATAACGATAGGCGGCGGCAGGGTCGCCGTCGATGGAACCGAAGTTGCCGTGGCCTTCCACCAAGGGATAGCGCAGGGAGAAGGGCTGGGCCAGGCGGACCAGGGCATCATAGACCGAGGCATCGCCATGGGGATGGTACCGACCCAGAACGTCACCGACGCAGGTGGCGGATTTGCGGAAGGGTTTATCGCTGGTGAGGTTATCCTCATACATGGCGTAGAGGATGCGGCGGTGGACCGGCTTCAAACCGTCCCGCACGTCGGGCAAAGCGCGCCCGACGATGACCGACATCGCATAGTCGATATAAGAGGTCTTCATCTCTTTTTCCAGATCGACCGGGACAATGACCTGATTTTCATAACTGCTGGTATCAAAATGATCGTATTTAGCCATCTTCACCCACCTCCTTATACATCAAGATTCATAACATACTTGGCGTTTTCTTCGATAAACGCCTTGCGGGGCTCGACCTTCTCGCCCATCAAAATGGAGAAGGTCTCATCGGCGGCGATCGCATCGCCCAAGGTAAACTGCTTTAAAGTTCGGGTCTCGGGGTCCATGGTGGTGGCCCAAAGCTCCTTGGCATCCATCTCACCAAGACCCTTATTGCGGCTGATCTCGACCTTTCCCTTGCCATCTTCCCCGCGCAGCTCGGCGGAGATCATATCCCGCTCGGCATCGGAATAGGCATAGCGGGTCTCCTTGCCCTTGACCAGCTTATAAAGGGGCGGGACGGCGGTATAGATATATCCGCCCTCCACCAAGGGGCGCATGAAACGGAAGAAGAAGGTCAGCAGGAGGGTGCGGATATGGGCACCGTCCACATCGGCATCGGCCATGATGATGACCTTGCCGTAGCGCAGTTTTTCGATATCGAAATCCGCGCCGATATTCGTTCCCAGCGCGGCGATGACCGGCTGGAGCTTATCATTATTATAAACCTTATCGAGGCGGGATTTTTCCACATTGAGCATCTTGCCCCAAAGGGAAAGAATGGCCTGGAAGCGGCGGTCGCGGCCTTCCTTGGCGGAACCGCCCGCCGAATCACCCTCGACGATATAAATTTCGGTATATTTACTGTCCTTACTCTGGCAGTCGGCCAGCTTACCGGGCAGGCTCATGGAGGTGGAAAGGGCGCTCTTGCGGGCGTGCTCCCGCGCCTTTCTTGCGGCCTCGCGGGCCTGGGAGGCGGAAACGGCCTTGCTGATGATGGTCTTGGCGGTCTTGGGGTTCTCCTCAAAGAACTCCATCAGCTTATCCGAAACGATGGAGCTGACCAGCCCCTGCACCTCGGAATTGCCCAGCTTGGTTTTGGTCTGGCCCTCAAATTGGGCCTCCTCCACCTTGACGCTGATGATCACCGTCAAACCCTCGCGGACATCCTCGCTGGAAAGGTTATTGTCCTTTTCCTTTAAATAGTTATACTTGCGGGCATAATTGTTGATGACGCGGGTCAGCGCACTCTTGAAGCCCGATTCATGGGTACCGCCTTCGGTGGTATTGATATCGTTGGCAAAGGAGATAAGTGTCTCATCATAGCGGGTGGTATACTGCATGGCGATCTCCGCCATGGAAGTATTCTTCATGCCGCTGACATAGATGATCTCCTCATGGAGCGGTTCTTTATTCTTATTGAGGTAGGTAACAAACTCCTTGATACCGCCCTCGTAGCACATCGTCTTGCTCTTTTTCTCCTCGCCCCGCAGGTCTTCAAAAACGATCTTCAAGCCTGCGTTGAGGAAGGCCTGCTCCCGCAGGCGCTTTAAGAGGACGTCATATTCATATTCTAAGGTCTCGAAGATCTGATCGTCGGCCAAAAAGCGGACTTTGGTACCCTTTTCGGTCGTTTCTCCGATCTTCTGCAGAGAGGAGCCGGATTTGCCCCGTTCATACCGCTGGGAGTAGACAAACTGACCGTCCTTGACCTCCACCTCCAGCCATTCGGAGAGGGCGTTTACTACCGACGCACCAACGCCGTGCAGGCCGCCGGAGACCTTATATCCGCCGCCGCCGAACTTACCGCCCGCATGAAGGACGGTGAAAACGACCTCAACGGTGGGAATTCCCATCTTGGGATGGATGCCGACCGGGATGCCGCGGCCGTTATCCTCCACTTCGATGATATTGCCGGGCAGGATGGATACCTTGATGGTATCGCAATAGCCGGCCAACGCTTCGTCGATGGAGTTATCGACGATCTCATATACCAAATGGTGCAATCCGCGGATGGAGGTGCTGCCGATATACATACCGGGGCGTTTCCGAACCGCCTCCAGGCCTTCCAACACCTGAATCGAGGATTCGTCATATTGGTTGGTTACTTTTTGCTGGTCCATTTTTTCTACTCCTTAAATGAATGATATTTTTAGAATGTAGTTGCAACGTTTGAGTAAGGTCTGCGCGGAAATTTGAGATATATAGACAACGGACTCTCCGCCGTTTTCGCAAACGATAAAGGATTTGGGCAGGTCGGTGGTAACATAAACCACCTTCCCTTCCCGCTCCTTGGCGGCCAGAAACATTCTGCTCCGCTTGGAGACGGTCGCTTTATCTAAATCGAAGATGCCGATAATATCGCTTTTTCTTATGAGCACTTCCTGCCCTAAATGGAGATACATAATCAATCTCTCTTTCTGATCCGATGGATCTTTCCTTCTTTAATAAAGAAGATCTGATCCCCTTTTTGGCGGATCTTTCCCAGCTCGCAAGTGGAGAGAACCGTCTGCCGCCCTTCCATCCGCTTGAAGATGAATTTTTGCCGCTTCGCATCCAGCTCGGATAAAATATCGTCCAGCAGCAAAACAGGCTCGGTTCCTTCCTTGGCGGTGATGCATTCGGCCTCCGCTAATTTCATTGCCAAAACGGCCGAGCGGATCTGCCCTTGGGAGGCAAAGAACTTCATGCTCTTGCCCGAAAGCAAAATCAGAATATCATCCTTATGCACGCCGCTGACCGTCTGCCCCATGGCAATATCCTGCCCGCGCATCTTCCAAAGACGCTCGCGGATCAGCCTGCGGTATTCCTCTTCCGAGGCGGGCTCTTTGGTAAATTGGTTGAGGTAGATCAGTTTCAGTTTTTCCGCCCCGCCCGAAATCTCACTATAAAAACCCTTGGCATAATCGGAGAGGCTTTCAATGTATTCCCGCCGCGCTTTGGCAATATATGCCCCCGCTTCCGCCAGCTTTTCGTCCCAGATCTCCAGCATATCCGCTAAATTAGGGTCGGTCTGGCATTGGCGCAAAAGAGCGTTGCGGTTTTTGATGATCTTTTGGTAATTTAATAATTGGTCGGTATATTTCAGATCCAGCGAGCACAGCGCAATATCCAAAAAACCGCGCCGCTTATGAGGGCCTTCCTTAATGAGGTTCAGATGGTCGGGGGTAAAGATCACCGACTGAAAGCAGCCCAGCAGATCCCGCAGCCGCTCCACCACCAGGCCGTTATAGCGGTATTCCTTGGAATGGTTGCGCTTGAAAAGGATCTGAAGCTGCTCCTCCCTTCCCCCCTCCTCAAAGGTGAGGGTGATGGAGGCGGTCTCCGCCCCGAAGCGGATCAACTGCTC
>JAFSBD010000053.1 GCA_017442025.1 Clostridia bacterium | reverse complement strand
TGTCATCATCATTTTTCGTTATGATAATAGCCGCACGGTCGGCGGTGAATTTTCCGTTTGGGCGGTCTGCGGGGAAAGGCGCAAAGGTGGCTTGCGCTGAAACGATTTTAGGGGTAGCGCCGGTAGCACGCATAATCGGGCCCAACGAGTGTGTAACATAATAACTTGCGGGCAAATAATTTCTCCAATGCATCGGATCGTAAACGTGTTTTGGATAAAAATCCTCATCATAAGGATCAACAGGATGATTATATTCACCTTCGGCATAAAGAAGTTGACCGAGTGTACCGCTATCGCAAACACGTTTGATTTCTCGGCTGCAAGGCATAAAGGGATAATTTTCAGCCAACATAAAGATGGATTTCGTATCCTTATAGGCGCGCATAAGCTTAACACCCTCTGCCATGGTAGCGTTTGTAATACATTCGCACAGAACATGGATATTACGCTTAAAGCATTCAAGTATATATGGTGTATGCTCATGGAAATTGTTTGCTATAAATACAGCGTCCATATCATGCTGGATAAATGTATCGAAATTATCATAAAGACCGTCTTTTAAGCCGAGTTTTTCTGCGGCAGCATTTCTTATGTTCTCGCGCCTTTCGCAAATTGCAACAATGTCGCAATTAAGATACAAAAAACTTTTTGCGTAGTCCATGCCACGACGCGCGCCAAAGATACCAAGTTTTATTCTTCCCATAATAATTCTCCTTTGAATTTATCATTTTAAATTGGAATGGCAAACAATGCCAACATTCCAACGAATGCCAAGCCAACAGAGGCAATCTCTTTTGCCGCTGGTTGATTCTTGCCAAAATAGCTAATAACGGTTGATACGATCATAACCCCGCCGGTAACCATCGGATACTGTACCGAGGATTCCACATGCGTAAGTGCTATTAACAACACATAATTGGCAATACGGTTTGTGGCACCGTTAAATAGCGCCGAGCATAAACTTTTTGCTGTTTCTTTCGGCGTTTGTTTTTGGCGGAAGAAAACCGCCAAAAGAACCAAAGAAAGAACCACGCTTACCAAACAACTTAAAATGGAAAATCCCGCACTTGAGGTTTTGGGGTATTTACTTTCAACAAACAGTTTTGCAAGAACACCCGACATACCGTTGAGAACAAAAACACCCGCATAATATATGTAACCCTTGCTCTTTTCTCCCCGCTCAACCGTCAGTAAGAGTGCCGCAACAATAAACACCAAACAGATTGCTTTTGCAACCGAAATTGGTTCCTTGTAGAACAAAATTCCCTGCAAAAACGGCAGTACCATTCCGCCAAGCATTGAAAAAAGTGCGTAAAGCGATAAATTAATAACACCCAAAGACTTAAAACTGCAAAAAGTAAAACCAATACTAATTAAATATTGGAAAACCGCCATGAATAAAGTATAGTGTGTATATTCAAATTTAAATTTATTAACCAAAAGCAACACGATAAGCCCCGCAAAAGAGCTAATCAACGAAAACTGTATGCTTACCTTTATGGTGCTGCCCCGTATTTTTTGATATATATTATTACATGTAAAGCAAGCGCCAAACAGGATTACCGATATCATTATAAGCGCATAATACATTTGCTCAACTCCTCTTTTTCCATCTTAGTATAATATGAAAATCGAGGCCATTCAATAGAAAAATTCCATGTTTTTATTTAAAAAAGTCAGTTTTTACTTGCTTTCATAAAATATTGATGCTATATTAAGTTTATCAAACAAACTGGAGTGTTTTATGAAAAGCAGTAATATTTGCAAATTCACCTTGCCAAAGGATGTGCAAGGCATTCAAACCGATTGCTTTGTTTTTGAGTCTAACCCACAGTCCATGAAACTTAAAAATACGTTAAAGAAAAACGCGATGATCCTCATAACAAACGGCAACGGATATTTTAACATTGCAAACAAAAGAGTCCCTTTTAAAACGGGGGATTTAATATTTTGCTTTAAAGGCGAAAATATTCAGGGGGAACCAAGTGAAGACTGCCGATATATGTACATACATTTTGACGGCAACCGCTCGGAAGACCTTTTCAGACGTTTTGATATAACCCCCAAGAACCGCCTTTTTGAAGGCTTTGACGGGATCATTCCCTTGTGGCGCGATAGTCTTGCATCCGCTTCGGAAAGGACGATTGATCTTGCCAGTGAAAGCATTTTGCTTTATACTTTTTCGCGTCTTTTCAAAAATTCCACAAAACGGGATAATCTTATAAACAAACTTTTAGAAATAAGCGAAAACGAATTCGCCGACCCGAACCTTTCGGTAAACAGTATTGCCGATTCCCTTGGCTATAATCCAAAATATATATCGCATTTGTTTAAAGAAAAAATGGGGATTACTTATTCGGAATATTTGCGGAATTTGCGTATAAAATACGCCGTTTCGCTTTTTGACCACGGCATAGACTCGGTTAAAAATGTTGCATTTTTATCGGGCTTTACCGACCCACTTTATTTTTCAACAATATTTAAAAAATGTCTTGGCGTATCACCAAAAGAGTATAAATCAAAGAAAGAATGATTGCGTTTTCGTGCATCTTTATTAATGACTGTCTTTAAGCGTGTAAACCTTAATGAGGTGGCTTTTTAAAATAATGCTTTGTTCCTTGGAATACTTGCTCGGCTAAGCCCAAAAGACCGATCAGGTTGGGGATGGCCATCAGGGCGCAAAAGATATCCGCAATCGACCAGACCGCCTCGGCAGAAAGGAAACTGCCGATAAAAAGCACCCCCAAAAAGATCCCCCGAAACCAGTCTACACACCCGCCATGGCAGGGGAGCAGGTAACGCAGGCTCTGCTCGCCATAGAAACTCCAGCCGATGATGGAGCAAAACCCGAAAAAGAGCAGGCAGATCATATAGAGAAGGGATAAAAAGCCATCGGGCAGAGGGAGCTGTTGGAGGGCGTAAAGGGTGATCTCCGCCCCCGAAAGGTCGGGCACCCGCCAGGCATCGGTCAGTACCACCGCGTAGCCCGTTAGGGTACACATTAAAACCGTATCCAAAAAAGGCCCCAGCATGGAGATCAGCCCCTGGCGGGCAGGGTTGTCGGTGCGGGCGGCGGCCGCCGCGATGGGGTCGCTCCCCATCCCCGCCTCGTTGGAAAAGATGCCTCGCCCCAGCCCGAAGCGGATCGCCTTTTGGATGGTGATGCCCGCCGCCCCGCCCAAGGCGGCGCGGGGCATAAAGGCCGAATGAAGGATCAGCCCCGTTGCGGCGGGAATTTGAGGCAGGCGGGAGAGGATCAGCCATAGGGTCAGCCCGCAATAAAGGGCGGCCATAAAGGGCACCGCAAATGTCGCCACCGAGGCGATCCGCCGAATTCCGCCCGCCAAAACCAATCCAACCAATAGGGTGGTCAGCGCGCCTGCGATCAAAGCGGCCAGGGAGATGGAATAGCCGCCGAAGGTGAGCAGATGCGCTCGATTCGGATCAAAAAAATCCTCCGCCGCGGCCACGATCCCGTTGATCTGAGAAGTGGTCCCCATGCTCAAAAGGCAGGTAACCACGCAAGCGATGGCGAAGATCTTTGCCAAAAAAGGCTTCTGCATCCCCAGCTCCAGATAGAGAAAAGGTCCGCCTAAAAAAGTGCCTTCCCGATTGCGCCTGCGGTAAAGCACCGCTAAGTATCCTTCGGCATATTTGGTGGCCATCCCGAAAAAGGCGGCCACCATCATCCAAAAAAGTGCCCCCGGCCCGCCCGCCGAAATGGCGGTAGCCACGCCGATGATGTTGCCTGTTCCTAAGGTGGCGGCCAGCGAGGTGCAAAGGGCACCAAACCCCGAAACCTCGCCCGCCGCTTCGGGCTGACCCTTGAGAGCGGCCGAAAAGGCGGCTTTCAGCTTGGTAACCGAGAGCCAGCGCGTACCAACGGTGAGATAAACTCCCGTGCCCAGTACCAAAAGCAGCATCCACGGCCCCCATAAAATTTCCGCTAAGGTTTCGAGAAATTGGATCATCGCGCCTCCTGTTTCCGTTTGATGTCGAAAGAGGGAAAAGGGAGTACAATTAAATTGTACTGTACCAATTCATTTGGGTCAAAGATCGGTGCAGGTTTTATGAACCAGCACAAATGAATGGTGATGAAAGACCATTTTAAAGAGAAAAAAGCCTATGAAAATGTATATTTTCATAGGCTTTATACTTCTTGTATTAAATTTTTTACATATACATTCCGCCGTTGGGGGCGAGGGTTTGGCCGGTGATCTGCTCCTGCTCGGCCAAAAAGAGGATGGCTTTTGCCACATCCAGCCCCGAGCAAAGTTGGCCGGTGGGGATCATTTCCTTTAAGGCATCCCGATCCAGATCCCGAAGCATTTTGCTCTCCACGCAACCGGGGGCAACGCAGTTGACGGTAATGCCCGAGGGGGCAAGCTCCTTGGCCAGCGCCTTGGTGAATCCGATCAGGCCCGCCTTGGCGGCGGAATAGCTGACCTCGCAGGCACCGCCCGTCTGCCCCCAGACCGAGGAGATGTTGACGATCGCGCCGCTCTTTTGCTTGAGCATGGCGGGAAGCAGAAGGTTGGTCAGCGCCATATGGGCGTGGAGGTTGGTCATCAAAACCTCCGCGATGGAATCGCTTGTTTCTTTGGAAAATTCCATATAGTGGGCCGCGCCGAAATTATTGACCAGCAGGTCGATGGTGCCGCAGGTCTCCATGGCGAAGTCGATCAGCCCTTGGCGGTCGGATGCTTGGCAGAGGTCGCCCTGATAGAGATAGAGCTTTCCGCCCAGCTTTTGCAGATCTT
>JAFSBD010000052.1 GCA_017442025.1 Clostridia bacterium | reverse complement strand
TTTTATTTTATTCTTCTTCCGCCATTTCGCGGGCGGCGCGAACGATAAGGTCCACCGCCAGGTCGATGCCGATGGCACTGTTGATGCAAAGATGATAATGGTCGGATTTTCCCCAGGTGCGGTGGGTGAAGTAATCATAATAGGCTTTGCGTGCCTTATCCTTTTTCTTCACCAGATCTTTAAAGTTCTTTGCTTGAAGCTTATAAACCTTTTCGGCCCGCTCTGCCCGCATTTCGAGGGGCGCATGGATAAAGACCTCTAAGACTTTATGGCTTTCTTCCAAAATACTGTCGGCGCACCGCCCAACAAATACGCAAGGCCCCTTCTCGGCCAGTTCACGAATGACCTTTGCCTGGGCAAAATAGACCTGATCCTGCAAAGGAACATCCAACGCGGAAGTGGAGAGGGTGTAAAGCAGGCTAACGGGTCGATTTTGTTGCATCTGCTCCACCACCGCATGGTGAAAACCGCTTCGCTCGGCAGTCATCTCCACCAATTCACGGTCATAGATGGGAATATTCAGTAAGGTAGCCACCTTCTTGCCGATCAGGCGTCCGCCCGATCCGAAGGAACGGCCAATGGTAATAATCGGTAACGGCATATGTTTGGTTCCTTTCGTTGTCGTTAATCCCATTATATAATAAAATTATTTATTTGTAAACTTTTTTAATAAGCCGATCAAAGCAAAAATTACAAAAACTCCTAAATTCACCGCAACGATGGTCGCTCCCATGGGAACGGCTTTTCCCGTAGGGGAGGGCATAAAGGAAAGAAGGATCCCCAAAAAGGCCGCTGCAACGCCAACCACCGCCGAGCAGAGGATCACCGCCTTGAAGTTTTTGAAAACCCGCATCGCCGCTAAAGCAGGGAAGATTACCAGAGCAGAGATGAGCAACGAGCCCACTAAATTCATGGCAATAACGATAACAATGGCGGTTACGGTTGCGATAAGCAGGTTATAAGCGCGGGTATTGATGCCGGTGGCGGCGGCAAAATCCTCATCGAAGGTAACCGCAAAGATCTGCCGATAGAATAAAACATAAATCAAAAGAACCAACGCCGCCATGATTCCGCAGATCCAAACGTCGGTATTTTCCAAGGTAAGGATGGAGGTGGAGCCGAATAGGGTGGTGCAAACATCCCCGGCCACATTCCCACCGCTCCCAAAGAGATTGATGATCAAATATCCCAAGGCCAAAGAACCCACCGCTAAAAGTGCAAGGGTGGCATCGCCTTTGATTTTGGCGTTGCGTCCGTTGCGCAAAAGCAGGATGGCAACCAGGATGGTAACGGGCAGAACCAGTAAAAGCTCGTTGGTTAACTGCATCACCATGGCGATGGCCAATGCACCAAAAGCAACGTGGGAAAGACCGTCCCCGATAAAACTCATTCGCTTCAAAACAAGCGTTACCCCCAAAAGAGAGGCGCAAAGGGCGATCAGAATGCCAACGATCAACGCTCGCATTGCAAAGGGGAAAGAAAGCAGATGCCCGATCTGCTGCAAGGCTTCACTCATTTTTCGGCACCTCCTTTGTACTCTTCCGTTGTTCCGAAAAAGGAATGTTCTTTTCCTAAATGGAGAATGTGGCTGGCATAACTCAGGGCCGCCTCATGGTCGTGGGAGATCATAATAATGGTGATATGAGCCTCTTTATTGATCTTATCAATGATCTCATAAAGCTCTTTGGTCCCCGCTTCATCCAGCCCCGCCGCAGGCTCATCCAAAAGCAAAAGTTCTTGGGTGGCGGTGAGGGCGCGGGCGAGCAATACCCGCTGTTGCTGACCGCCCGATAATTCCCGATAGCATCGATCGGCCAGATGGGCAATATCCAGTTGCTTCATGATCTTATGAACCTTTTGCTGATCGGCGCGGGAATAGAAGGGGAAAAGCCCGCCCCGATTGAGGCAACCGGATAAAATGATTTCCTGGACCGATGCGGGAAAATCCCGCTGAACCGGGGTCTGCTGGGGCAGATAGCCGATTTTGTTGCGTTTGAGCCCTTCGGCAAAGGTGATGCTTCCCGCCAGGGGCTTATTTAATTGAAGAATGGTTTTGGCAAGGGTGCTTTTACCGGAACCGTTCTCTCCTAAAATGCAAAGGTAATCTCCTTTACAGATCGAAAAGGTCAGCCCTTCGGCTACCACCCTTCCCTCATAGCCGAGTTTGAGATCTCGGCAGGTTAATTGAGCCATTTTACTCTCCTTTTTCCAGCGCCGCCTTCAGTGCGTGGAGATTTTCGTTCATAATATCCAGATAAGAGATGCCCTCTTCGATTTGATGGGCTGTAATTGCTTGCATGGAGTTCAACCGCAGGATCTGCTGATTCTTTTCGCGGGTACTTTCAATCACCGTTTGAGCCAGATCAGGCTTGGATTGATCGATGATGATTACCGCTTGCAGTTTATTGCGGTCGATCTGTTCCGCTAAATTTAAAATGGTTGCAGCCCCCGCCTCTGTTTCAGCGGAGCAACCGTCAAAAGCGGCATAGCAGGTCAGACCGTAATCTTCTGCCAGATAGCGAAAGGGATAGCGATCAGCAATAACGATGGTAGGATTTTTCGCTTGCCCGATGGCTTCTGTATAGGCTTGGTCCATTTGTTGCAGTTTCTCTTGATAGGCTTTGGCATTGGCGGTATATTCCGCCTCATGGACGGGGTCTAAGGCGATGATCTCATTTAAAAGGTGATCGACAGCCTTTTGCGCATTGCGTATCGAGAGCCAGATATGCTCATCATAAGCATGGTGATGTTCTTCCTCGGTGTGTTCATGGGGGAGGGCGAGTAATGGAACTGTTTCGCTCAGCGCAAGTGAGATCCGCTCGGTTGTTCCGGTGATTTTCAGCGCATCCTCGATCCAGCCTTCGGATTCGTTGCCGATATAGATGAATAGATCGCTTTCGCTGATGGTAACGATGTCGGCCGCCGAGGCTTCGTAACTATGCAGATCGGTGCCCGGTGCCAGAAGTGTTACTTCCATCTCCTCGGCATGTTCTCCTAAAATATTCATCACCCAATCGTATTGGGGGAAGAGAGTGCAAACAATTTTAATTTTTTCGCTCTTTTCGGGGGCTTGGCAGCTTGGCAGAATGGGCAAGAGCAAGAATGCCAATATGATCGCAATGATTTTTTTCATGCTTCCTCCTTCCCGGCGCAGGCATCGCATCGCCCAACCAGGACGGTGCGGTATTCATCCACCGCAAAACCGTTGGTCTTGAAGATCTCTTTTAAAAGTTGCTCGGAGGTTTCCTCCTCCATATGCAAAAGGCGGCCGCAATCAAGGCATTTTAAATGGAGATGCTCATGGCAGGTCTGCCCGGGCAGGCGAAAGCGGGCACTTTTGGATCCGCTTTCCTCAAAGCGTTGCAACGCCTCCTCCCGAACCATCTGCCCCAATAAACGGTAAACGGTGCTTTTCCCGGGCGCATCTTTTTCATATTGTTGCTGCAAAGCAAAAGCTAATTCCTCAGCGGTAAAGCCCTTTTCGGGATGCGCCTTTAAATATTGCAAAATCTGCCGCCGCGGGCGGGTTTGATAGTTGGCCATAGTCTTCTCCTTGAAACTCGAATATGAGAATCATTCTCAATTTATATCCAAGTATACCCCAAAAAGCAGTAAAAAGTCAAGCAAATAATAAAAAGGCATCCATATGGATGCCTTTTTATTATGGTGGAGATAACAGGATTCGAACCTGTGACCCCTTCGATGTGAACGAAGTGCTCTAACCAGCTGTGCTATACCTCCAAGTGCATATGTATTATACTACTCCGGGGTTTGGTTGTCAAGAGAGGATTTATTAAAATTACCGTATAGTATAATAAAAGCCACAGAGCGATGCTCTGTGGCTTTTTATCATAATGTAACACCATCTTTGAAGATGGAGATCTCCTCATACCCGTGTTGTTCGTTTTTGGTCTGCGCCCCTTCGGCAACCGAAAGAACATAGCGGAGCAGATCCTCGGTGGGATCTTTCCCCTCCAGCATGGGGCTGGCATCAAAATCGATCCAGTTGGCCTTGTGGGTAGCAAGATGCCGATTGGTCGCGATCTTAACAGTGGGAACGCCGGTTCCCAAGGGTGTGCCGCGCCCGGTGGTAAAGAGGATGATATGGGCGCCTGCCGCCATCAGGTTGGTAACAGCCACCATATCGTTGCCCGGGCCGTTCAATAAAGAAAGGCCGTTTTTGGTGACGCGATCCCCATAGTCCAAAACGTCAACAACCGGGGAAAGACCGCCCTTTTGCACGCAACCCAGAGATTTTTCTTCCAAGGTAGTGATCCCGCCCTTTTTGTTGCCGGGGGAGGGATTTTCATAGATCACCTGATTATGGCGGGTGAAATAATCCTTAAAGTCGTTGATGAGCTTAACCGTCTTTTGGAAGGTTTCCTCGTCCACGCAACGCTGCATCAGAAGATGCTCCGCACCAAACATTTCGGGCACCTCGGTCAGAACACAGCTTCCGCCCATGGCGGTCAGGCGATCGCAGAACCGCCCTACCAAGGGATTGGCGGTGATGCCGGAAAAACCATCACTGCCGCCGCATTTGAGGCCCACCTTCAGTTTGGAGATGGGGATGGGCTGGCGTTTAAAGGTTGCGGCATATTCCTGCAGTTCGCGGATGATCTTCTCGCCCGCCGCTAATTCATCCTCCACATCCTGGGTGTTGAGGAATTTGACCCGTTTGTCATCCCAACTGCCTAAAACCTTTTTAAACTCGTCGATATTATTGTTCTCGCATCCCAGCCCCAAAACCAAAACGCCGCCTGCATTGGGATGGTTTACCATGCCGCGCAGGATCATTTGCGTTACCGCCTGGTCTTCATTGAGCTGAGAGCAACCGAAGGGGTGGGGGAAATGCTTGGCACCGGTGCGCTGGGCCAATTTTTCGGCAATCTTGTTGACGCACCCAACGGTGTTGACGATCCAGACATCGTTGCGGATCCCTACTTCGCCGTTTTCCCGGAGATACCCTTCAAAGGTAAGGTCGCTCTCCACCCGCTCAAAATTCAGCGGAGCGGGGGAATATGTATATTCCAATTTGTCGGAAAGATTGGTCTTAACGTTATGGGTATGAACGTGCTCACCCTTTTTAATGTCGGCGGTTGCATGGCCGATGGGCTGGCCGTATTTGATGATATTTTCGCCTGCGGCAATATCGCGGGCGGCATATTTAT
>JAFSBD010000051.1 GCA_017442025.1 Clostridia bacterium | reverse complement strand
CTTGCAAAGGGGATTGTTCATATACATCAGCGGGCAGATATAGGAAGTGATAACTCCCGTTGCCTTCAGCCGCGGGGCATAGGCACTTTTTTCAAAAGCCTCCAAAACAGCGGGGGAGGCGGTGAAAACGGTGGGGACGGTTACCTTCTTTTTGCCGTTCTTTTTCAGTTCGCTTTCGATTTGCTCGGTCCAGGTTTCCAGCTGCCGCAGAGAAAGATGGGGGCAGCCGACAAAGCAAAGCTTGGGCGCGGCATCGGGATTTTTCCAGATGACGGGATAATTTTCCTTTACCCGCAAAAGCTCGGCATCATCGATGATATATTCCTTCGCCCCTTCGGCGATGAGGCTTTCGCCCAGCTCCTTGGCTTCGGGGGTGAGGTTGGCGATATGATAAAGGCCCACCGCGCCGTTGGATGCGGTGGCGGCGCCGAAATCCTTCAGATAGGCGCAGGCGTCCTCATTCAGCTCCGCGCCGATCCATTGATCCAGCCCCAGAACATAGGGGACATCCTCCATCACCTTCATGCCGATGGCCGAGCCGAGCAGCTGGGCCTCGGGCTTCTTGGTGGTCTGCACCTTGATGACCCAGGTGGCTTTGCGCCCCTCATCGGTCAGCAGGCCGAAATAGGGAACATACCCAACGATGGAGCCCATAATGTCGATAATGCCGGAGTTGCGGTTGCATCGGGCGCCCAGCACCGAGTTGGCATAAACCACCGCGCTGGATTCCGCCCAGGAGAGGACATCGCCCTTTTTGGGCTTATTGCCCACTTCGTCCATATAGCAGGTGCAGGTGAAGGCATTTTTATCCATCAGCCCCAGCTTTTCCAGCTGATCCTCATAAAAGCCCTGCTTGGTATACATGAATTTATTGAAAACAAGGTTTTGCAAAAAGTTTGCGGGAACATTCTTATCCAGCGGGCGGGGGTCCACCGAGAATTTTTGTCCCGAAGCAACCCCTGCATCCAGCAGTTGCTGCATCAGGTCGTAGACGGGGGACATCACCTTTAACCCAAAGGAGGTAACCAGGTGGTTATAGTCGGAGGTGATGGGGACCAGCTTTTCGGCGCCGAAGGCATCGCCATACATCACCAGCGTTTTCATTACCTTTGCCAGGGTTTCGCCCTTTTCGCCATCCAGGATGGCTTGTTGATCTTTGGTCAGTATCATAATATTCTCCTTATAACTTCATTCCGATATCCCACGCACCCCAGATTACGGTGCGGAGATTGCCCACCTTTGCGGCATCGCCGATGACATGGACATGCTTGCCCTTGGCAACGACCGGTGCGGGGTTATAGCCCACCGAGAGGATGACCGAATCGGCATCCACGGTGAAGGTCTTTCCGTCTTTATCCTTTAAGGTAACGCTCCCCTCGCCGATGGCGCAGAGGGAGGTCTCCAGATGAACGGGGACCTTGTTGGTCTTGAAGAAATCCCGCAGATAGCTGGTATTGGCCAGGCAGATGCCGGGGGTGGTAATGAGATCGTCCTGCATTTCAACGATGGTCGGCTGTTTGCCCTTTAAGTAGAGATCATAGGCGATCTCGCATCCCGTCAGGCCGCCGCCGATCACCACCACCTTTTCCCCGACCTGCCGATTGCCCAGCAGGTAATCCACCGCCTCCACCGCGGTCTCCGCGCCCGGAACGGGGATCTTTTTGGCGGTTGCGCCGGTGGCAACGATGATCTCATCCGCATCCAGCGCGGAGAGATCCTTGATCTCGGTGTTCATATGAACGGTGATGGGGTGCTTGGAAAGTTCGCGGATATACCATGCGATCAGCGCGCGGTCCTTTTCCTTAAAGGAGGGAGCCGCCGCCGCAACAAAAACGCCGCCCAGTTGATTGCTCTTTTCATAGAGGGTTACCGTATGGCCGCGCTTGGCGCAAAGGATCGCCGCTTCCATGCCGCCGATACCGCCGCCGATGATGGCGATCTTCTTTTGCTTTTTGGCGGGGGTAATATGGTATTTTTTCGATTGCATCGTTTCGGGGTTGAGGGCACAGCGGGCAAGGCCCATGGTGTCGATCAGATCCTGGGTATTGGCATGACCCTTGGAGGAGGAAAAGTTGAAGCATCCGCTATGGCAGCAAATGCAGGGCTTGATATCCTCCAGGCGATCTTCGATCAGCTTGGTGATCCAGGCGGGATCGGTCAGGAACTGGCGGGCAACGCCGATGGCATCGATCTTGCCCTCGGCTACCGCCTTGGCGCCCACCTCGGCATCCATTCGGCCCGCGCAGACAACGGGGATATCAACAAATTTCTTAATATGCGCAACATCCTCTAAATTGCAGTTTTCAGGCATATACATGGGGGGATGAGCCCAATACCAGGAATCGTAGGTGCCGTTATCGGCGTTGAGCATATCGTAGCCGGCATCCTGCAGGTACTTGGCGGCTTTTTCCGATTCTTCCATGCCGCGGCCGACTTCGGTATAATCTTCGCCGGGCATCGCGCCCTCGCAGAAGCCCTTCATTTTGGACTCCACCGAATAGCGCAGAGAAACAGGATAATCCGCGCCGCAGGCCTCCTTGATCGCCTTAACGACCTCGGCGGCGAAGCGGTAGCGGTTTTCAAAGCTGCCGCCGTATTCGTCGGCACGCTTGTTGAAAAATTCGATGGAAAATTGGTCCAGCAGATACCCTTCATGGACCGCGTGCACCTCCTCGCCGTCTACCCCCGCCTCTTTGCAGAGCTTGGCGGTCTTGGCAAAGGCCTCGATGATCTCGTGGATCTGCTCCACTGTCATTTCGGGGCACTCAATGTCGTGGGCCCAG
>JAFSBD010000050.1 GCA_017442025.1 Clostridia bacterium | reverse complement strand
TTTTCTTGCAGCATCCTGTGTCATAAACTCTCCTCAAGTTTTTGATCAAATTTTCGGGTATTGATCGCTATTTTTTCATTCTCATTAATGTATTCATAGGGATATTTCATATTGATCACCCGCTCGATCCGCCCGTTATCCGAAGAAATAATCTTGGAAGATGCCCCCGCGCCGCACGCAGCAACGGTATGAAGATCTTCCATCATATAAAGATTATAGGCGCAGATCTTATCCGGCTTGGAAAAGCCGATATTCTCTCCATTTGAAACGGTATTCTTTTGCCGATACATATAGTATGGCACATAACCCTTACACAATAACGTATTATACGCCCGATCCAGCATTCTTTGAACATGATCGTTGGCAGGATCAAAATAGATCCCATCTCCATGCAAGCGGGAGGACCGTTTAATGGAAAGGGTATGGATGGTTATATTATCCACGCCTGCCCGCAAAACATCCTCTAAAGAATGGGCAAAGGATTCTTCGCTTTCGCCGGGTAATCCAGCGATCAAATCTGTGTTAATACTATCAAACCCTAATTCCTTTGTCAAGGAAACGGCATCGAAATATTGGGCGCGGGTATGCCTTCTCCCCACCGCTTCTAAAACAGCATCGTTGGTGGTCTGGGTATTGATGCAAACACGGGTTACGCCGCACTTCTTCAAGACCCGCAATTTTCCTTCGGTCACTGTATCGGGGCGTCCCAGTTCAAAGGTAAACTCCGATAGAGGCTGTGCAATATTTTTAAGGACCGCAGTTAATAACTGCTCGATCTGTTCTTCCGTTAAGATCCCGGGCGTACCGCCACCCACATAAACCGATTTAATCGAAAGGTTATGTTTCTTTAAAACCGCGCATTTTTCAGCAATCTCCTTTTCCAGACATTGGAGATAATTTTCAATCAAGCGATTGCTTTTTTCCGCCGCTACGCTGATAAAGGAACAATAAGAACAGCGCGAAGGACAAAAAGGAATCGCAACATAAAGGCTTGCTTCCCGCTTACTATCGGTCTGCACCTCTTTCATGACCATACAGATCTGATGAAGCAAGGGAATTTTCTCCGGCTGCATGCAATATTCATCCAGCAAGAAGCGTCTTGTTTCCGCCGCACCCTTTTCATCCAAAATGCGCTGATAAATCCCTGTCGGTTTAATACCGGTAAGGATCCCCCATGGTGGGGTGATTCCGGTTGCACGGTGAAAAACCTGATAAATGGAATATTTTACTGCCGCCAACAAAGATTCCTTGTCGGCACCGGTTGCTTTTTTAGAACAAGTAAACGTTTTGCCATTATAACGAAAAATGGCTTTTGCACAGTACTCCTCCCCCACTTTCCGAAGGTGAGAAAACAAACGAACGGGGTTCTTGGAGCGGTTATTAAATACTACCGACTCACCCGGAAAAAAGAGCAACGACATTCCGGTTACATCATATTCAAATTCATGGCCGCTGATTTTAATATCCATTTATAACCTACAATACTCATTATTTTTCTTTTCGTGATCCAGGGTTGTTTGTTCCCCATGACCGGGATAGCAAACCATATCTTCCTCTATGGTATATAACCGCGTTCGGATGGAATCCAATTCCAACTGCTGATCGCCAAAGGGTGGAAAGATCGCGCCGATGGAATCACGGAACAAGGTATCTCCTGTAAACAGAACATCCCCGCAACGAAGGCAGACCGAGCCCAAGGTATGGCCGGGGGTATGGATCACCTCAAAAGAAAGTGCGCCGAAACGAAGGATCTCTCCATCTTTAAAAGGAATTGCATCTGTTTCAACAACAAGCGGCATCCGATAAATCATCGTTGAAAGATTATAGTCTGCTCGTTTTAAAAAGGAAAAATCCTCATTATGAACATAGACCGGGCAAGAAAATTCTGCCGCAACGCTGTCCACCGCCTCAATGTGGTCGGCATGACCGTGGGTCAAAATAATGGCATCAAGCGTAACGCCCAACTCCCGCGCAAGGCGCAGAATCTGCACCCCATCGCCGGAGCAGTCGATCAATACCGCCCGATCACCCTCAGCAATCAGATAGTTATTGCATTGCAGCGCCCCGACCGTAATCGGATAGATCTTCATTATAAAGCCTCGCTATCGATAATAATGTTAATCGGGCCGTCGTGCAACGCCTCAATCTTCATATCCCCGCCGAAAACGCCGCCTTTAACCTTAACGCCCATCTCGCCAATTCTTTTCAATGCGTATTGATAAAGCTCTTCCGCGGGTTCATATTTCATGCTCTCGGTGAAAGAAGGTCGAAAACCTTTTTGAACATCCCCATAGAGGGTAAAGTTGGAAACAAACAGCATCTCGCCTTCCACATCCGCCAACGAGCAGTTTAACTTACCATCGGGATCATCCATTACCCGAAGACCAGCCACTTTTTTAAGTGCTTTTTCGATACCGGTTTCTGTATCCTGCTGAGAAAACCCGCAAAAAACCAGCATCCCCTTCCCAATCGAAGAGATCACCTCTCCATCGACCCGCAGGGTTGCATTTTTAACAACGGAACAAATTGCTCGCATTTTTATCCTCCTATTGATTGGCGCGCTGCACATCCAGAACATCCGAATCTCTGCGGATTCTGGACGCGATGAAATTCAAATGATCCAAGCTCTTAACATCGATGGTTATGATCACAACCGATACGCCGGTTTCCTCTTCCCGCGTAGCGATGCTGCGAATATTGACCTTCATATCCGCCAAGATGCGGGTAATATTAGCCATAACGCCGATGGAATCGTTTACATGGATCATGAGGGTGGTAGAGAAGCTGTTGTTCTCCGACGCATCCCATCTTGCGCTGAGCCAACGGTCCGGTGCATCATCCATGCCACGCTGGGCATTGGGGCAGTCCAACTTATGAATGGAAACACCATACCCTTTGGTAATAAACCCGCAGATATAATCACCGGGCAAGGGATTGCAGCATTTAGCGAATTTGATCAGGCAGTTATCAATGCCTTCCACAACAACACCGCCCGCACTTGCCTTCGGTTTGGAATCGGTAATAATTTCGATGGGTTTATTTTCTTTTTGCAGCTGGTCGCAATAATCCCGTACCCGACGCTCCACCTTTGCAACGGTGATTCCGCCGTAGCCGATAGCTGCATAGAGATCTTCGGGGGAATTAAATTGAAGCTGCAGAGCGATGGGCTTCATAATCTCATCCCGTTGATCTTTTGTGAGACGCAATCCTGCGCGCCGCAAGGCTTTTTCCAAATCTTCAAAGCCGGTTTCGATGTTTTCTTCCCGCCGCTCATTTTTGATCCAATGGCGGATCTTTTGCTTGGCCTCGCTGGTTTTAACAATCTTCAGCCAATCTCTGGAAGGTCCATGGGTGGGCGAAGAGGTGGTCAAAATCTCAATGATTTCACCGTTTTGAGGCTTATATTCCAGGCCAACAATCTTACCGTTAACCTTGGCGCCGACCATCCGATTACCAACCGCGCTATGAATTGCATAAGCAAAATCGATCACCGTTGATTCCGCCGGCAAGTTAACAACGTCGCCTCGCGGCGTAAAGAGAAAGACTTCATCATCAAAAAGATCGATCTTTAGTGCCTTGATGAAATCCTCGGTATCTGAAACATCCTCTTGAGTTTCCAGAATATTGCGCACCCATTTCAGTTTATCATCCAAGGATGCCTTACTGTTTTGAATACCGTTTTTATATTTCCAGTGGGCAGCAATACCGTATTCCGCCGTATTATGCATATCCCAGGTGCGGATCTGCACCTCAAAGGGAATACCCTCTTTGCCGATCACCGTTGTATGCAACGATTGATACATATTCGGCTTGGGCGTTGAGATATAATCCTTAAACCGGCCGGGAATGGGATTATATAAATCATGAATCACGCCCAAAAGATAATAACAATCATTAACCGTATTTACGATCAAACGAAAAGCATAGATATCATAAAGTTCTTCAAAGGTCTTATCTTGAGTAAAAAGTTTACGATAGATGCTAAAAATGTGCTTTACCCTATAGGTGAGTTCAAAGGGAATATCATAGGCCTTTAACTTTTCGCAGATATTCTTTTTGGTATTCTCAACAAACTCATGGCCGTTCACTTCAAACTCCCGCAAACGGTCGCGAATCATTTTACATCCATCGGGATCCAGATAGGAGACAGAGATATCCTCCATCTCCTGCTTGACCTTTTGCATACCCAAGCGATGAGCAAGGGGTGCATAGATCTCCAGAGTCTCATGGGCAGTCTTCAGTTGCTTTTCCCGCGGGCGGGCACCAAGGGTACGAACATTATGCAGGCGATCTGCCAGCTTGATCAGGATTACGCG
>JAFSBD010000049.1 GCA_017442025.1 Clostridia bacterium | reverse complement strand
GGCAAACCCACTTCTATTTTAGACAAAGGAGGATATTTTTTCCACTCATAGCTAAAGCTTTTGGGTACCACCGGCACTGCCGGTGGTTTTGTTAGACAACCAAAGACCACTTTTGCCCGGCAGGCAAAAGTGGTCTTTAATTAATATAAAAATAAAGGCCGTGATAAAATATCACAGCCTTTTATCTAATTAAAATTCGCCTTTATTATACCAGAATTTGGGTTGCTTATTCTCGCCAAGCCATGCCACAAGCTCTTCAAGCATCATCTTAGGGCTATCGGCATAAGCGTTAACGGTATCTCCACCCCGATGATTGGTAAGAGTGATATTATCCAATCCGACAAAAGGATGGTCATTTCCAAGCGGCTCCACCTCAAAGACATCAATGGCCGCGCCTTCGATCAACTGTTCAGTCAACGCCTCATAAAGTGCCTTATAATCCACCATATAAGAACGGCTTGTGTTAATAAAGTACGCCGAGGGCTTCATCATATCAAATTCCTTCTTGCCGAAGATGGGCTTTTTGCTCTTGCTTCGGGCATGGAGGGAAATAACATCGGAAGTGGTGATTAACTCTTCCAACTCAACAAACCGAACCTTATCCCAATTGATGCGGGGATTGGTATGTTCGGGTTCAAAGAGGTTGCTAACCAAAATATCGCAACCGAAACCGCTCAGTTTCTCGCAAACCAACTCACCCACATTTCCAAAACCAACAATCCCGATGGTAAGATCCTTTAGTTCAATAATATTTCCGGAGTTGGGGTATTTCTCGCGCCAATCTCCGCTCTTTAATGCCAGGTGGGAGCGGGCGATATTACGCAATTCGCTGAACATAATACCAATGGTAAACTCAGCCACCGCATTAGCATTATGAGCAGGGTTGGTTAGAACCTTGATCTTTCGCGCAGAGGCGGCATCCACATCCACATTTTCCACGCCGCCGCGGTTGCATAGGATATATTTCAATTTCTTCGCCCGATTCAAAACCTCTTCGGTGATGGGGCAAAGATGAACCATCAGAACCTCTGCATCTTCCACCGCCTCCAAATAACCCTTAGGAAGGGTGCATTCATCACGGCCGCCGCATTCAATCAATTTAACAATGTCGCGCATATTTTTGCGGTCTTTCTTACCGAAGAAAAGATATTTGCAATCATCAAAAAGATCTTCATACTTTTCGAATCCCGCCTTCATCATCTCAGGGGTAACAAAGATATCGCCTACTGCTAATACCTTCATGTTTCACCTCGTTAACTCTATTCAAAATATCAATCGATTGCTTCATCCATGAGCATCATTTCGGCAAGCTTTAAATCAAACTTCGTTGTAAGTTTAAAGTTTTCACGCTCACCCTGGACGATCCCGACCCGATAGCCTTTTTCCATATAAAGCCGACCGGCTTCGATATATTTTTCTTTTTCTTCCTCAGTCAAGGTCTCAACCAATTTCAGGAAATGATTAACTTCAATCGTCTGAGGGCCCTGGTCGCAGAAAATAGTATGCCGATCAGGAACAAAATCGCCCAATTTCCCATCCTTGGATACTAAAATAGTATCAATGGTCGGCACCGATGTGGTAACCATATCATATTCCCGCACCATAGCGATGTTTTCACTTAAAATGCGATCTGAAACAAAGGGACGGGCGCAATCATGATTGATCATGATAATCTCTTTGGTATCACCCTTTTCCTCTGCCACGCGAACACATTCCCGCGCCAGGCAAAGAAGCGATTCAAAGCGGGTATTTCCACCATGAATGATACGGACGCGGGAAAGATCGACATGATATTCTTGCATCATCTCTTTACAATGATCCATCCAACCTTCGTTCATCGCTATAACAACATATTCAATTTCTTCATTACCGAGAAACCGTTGCAGAGTGCGGATAATAACAGGAATGCCACCAACCTTTAAAAATTGCTTAGGAAGACCGCCGTTGGCCATTCTTGTCCCCAATCCGCCGGCTAAAATACCACCAATAACCATGTTTTTTCTCCTTACATGAATTTCTCATAGGCTGTGAGAACCTCTTCGGTATCCCCCAGCATTTTAATTTGCCCATCATGCAACCAAAGCATCTTATTGCAAAGCTTTCGCAAGGTGCTCAAGCTATGGGAGACGATCAAAACGGTGCGATTTTCATCCGAAATCAGTTCCTTCATCTTCGCCGCACTTTTTTTCTTAAAATGCTCATCGCCGACGCTCAGAACTTCATCGATCAAAATAATATCAGTTTCCAAAAAGGCGGTAATGGAAAAGGCCAATTTGGAATACATCCCTTTGGAATAGGTTTTAACCGGTTTGTCAATAAAATTGCCCAGTTCGGAAAACTCAATGATTTTAGGCATCATTTCCCGGATTCGCTCTTCGGTAAAACCGAGAAGCAAACCGTTTAACATGATATTTTCCCTGCCGGACATATTCTTTTGAAAGCCCACGCCGATCGAAAGGAGAGATACATTTCTGCCCCCCAGATCAACAATGCCGCTATCCGGCGCAAAGATCCCGCCAACGGTATTGAGCAAAGTGGATTTACCGCTTCCGTTTTTACCGATAATCCCCAAGATCTCGCCCTTGGGGATATCCAACGATATGTCTTTTAAGGCATGGAAGGCTTTATCCTTCTTTTTATCCCCTTTAAAAAACATACGCTTGATGGAATAATTGCTCAGTTCTTTATAACTGACATTCAAATTTTCAATATGTATTGCAGTATCGACCATATCAAAGCACCTTCACATAGCTGT
>JAFSBD010000048.1 GCA_017442025.1 Clostridia bacterium | reverse complement strand
GGCATAGGCAACAACCTCTTCTCTCAGCGCAACGACCAGCGGATCGCCGATCCAGAAACGAGCGATCAGCACCGCATCGTTGGCGGAGAGATCCCCATCGCCGTCGGCATCGGCATTTCGCTCATTAAGGGTATCTTCCAGTTCCACAATGAACCGCAAAGTCATTACCGCATCATAAAGGTTCAGAACGCCATCCTTATAGGCATCGCCCCAGAAAAGATCGGCTGTTCCTTTATTTTCGATATTCTCCCGCCCGCAGGCACAGGCAGAAAAATCCCAATAATGCTCCTCGGTGGCAGTAGCGGGAGCAACATAGGTATAGGTGCAGTTTTCTTTATAATCTTCCTTGCAAAGGGCGCATTCCCCGCCATGGGCGGCCTGCTTACGGTCGGCAAGCTCCGCGGCAGTGATGGCGAAGGGCGCAACCTGCTCGGCGGCGCACTTCTGCTTTTGAATGAAGCCGCAACCCTTTTTACAGACCTTATTATGGGTGGCATCCCCATTGGAAACATAGGCATACCCTTCCTCATGGGAGCAATCGTTGATCACCTTAATGGTGATATCCTCATTGCCTAAGGTAAGGATCGTGCCGTCCAATGTGCTCAAAGAGCCTTCGGTGATCCAGGCAGTGTTTTGGGGATTGACGCCGAATTTTTCGGCAATATCAACGGTACTGCCCGCCGCGTAATAACAAACGTCGGTTTTAATGCCGGTGAAGGTGATTTTCCGCACCTGATTGGCGGCGGTGCCGAATTTCAGCGTTCCGTTTTCGCTCAGGGTGTAATAGACATCATGGGCCTGATTGGTGGTATCAAAGTTTTTATTGATGGTCCATGCCGCCTCGCCCACCGAGCCTGCACCGAAAAGGGCGTTGGTATTGCTGAGGGTAAAGAACTGGCCGTTGGGCAGTTTGGTTACTCCGGCCTCGGTATCGTTGCTTCCGTCGGCGGTAAGGATAGGCATCCCCACCGCATAGCTATTGATAATGGGGCAATCATAGCCGTTGCCGAACATATTGCTATGGACCCGCACCCCGCCGGGGCTGAATTTCGCAGAAGTAACCGTCCCTGCGGCGATGGAGTTATAGACCTTCAGTATATTTTGGGTATAAGAAGAAAGGCTATGGGCCACGCCCAGATTATCGGCGGTGATGGTGCCGATATTAAAGCAGTTATCGATAAAAGAAGCGCGGGAGATCTGCCCGGTCAGGCCCGCAGGGCCATAGCGGTTGTTGCTGGTCTCGGTGGAGATGGTCGCGCCGTTCCAGCAGTTATAGAGATAGCCGCTATGGAGCTTTCCGGCAAAGCCCGCCACACCGACGATGGCGCTGCCGGTGCTTTTGACGATACCGCTCTCGATGCCGAGGTTTTTGATGGAACCCCAAGCCAGAACGCTCACCAAGCCGATGGGCGCGGTGGGGTTATTGACGGTGATATTAATGTTCTTGAGTACCTTCCCGTGGCCGTTGATGGTGCCGTAAAATTCCGAGCCGTAGGAGAGGGGGAGCATATTCGTATTGCCCATATCAATATCGTTGGTAAAATGGAAGGTATAGCCCGAATAGGTGGGCATGGAGCCGGTGGTGGTATCGTTGACCAACGCCAGCCAGTCGGCCTTTTCAGTGATGGCAAATTCCTTGCCGGTATAGCCTGCCGGCTTTTTGCTATACTGCGGCCATTGCGCTTCCTCTGCGCTTGCAGGAACCAAGATGGTCATGCTGAAAAGCAAAACCATTACCATAATAAAAGATAATACTTTTTTCACTTTTTTCTCCTTTTCAACTTTCTTTTACAGCATCCAGAGCCTCTTTGGAGCAAGGGGTCATGGTACGCATAAAATCTGTAATATGGGGGCCGAGAACGTCATAGCCCGCTTTATTGGGATGGATGCCATCATCGGTATAAACGGTGGTATCGAAATCGATCGCAAAGAGATCCAGGTAAAGAATTCCCCACTTTTCGCAGATTTTCTTACCAACTTCGAAATACTTTCCGCTATCTTTGCTCTTCTCATGGTTGGGGGATTCAAAATTGATCAGATAGCCGATGGCGGCCCGATCGCCATGCTGGCGCACCGCCTCATAGATAGCCATCTCCAGCCCGCCCGCATAAGTGGAAGTATTAAAGACCGGATCAAAGCCATCGGTAATCTCCCCGAGAGGAACATCATCCCAGGCATCGTTAACGCCGCCGTGGATCAGGATATAATCCACCTTCTCCCGCTTATACTTATTGAGCTGATTGCTGATCTGATGCTGCTCGGTGGCGTTGGCGCGCCCCAGGCGGCAATTGGATAAAGCCGCACCGCTGATTCCTGCGTTGATGCAGGTCATGGAACTTTCCTTGGCCACCCGCTGCGCCCAACCCCGCAGACCGTTGCCATCGGCAGGATCCGCGCCGGCGGCGCAGATGGAATCTCCCAAAAAGAGGCCCAGCCGCTCATAAAGCGGGTCGCTCACCTCGGTCACCCGAACGCCGGTATAGCGGGTATAATCCGAGGCGTTGAAGGGATCGTTTTTGGTAACGCAGAATTCCTCTCTCTGCGCCTCGGGGATATTAAAGCGAACGTAGCTTACCCCTTCGGGCACTTTATAAGTATAGGCCCGCATTCCGTTGGTATAAACAAAGGCTTCGGGCAGTTTATAGGCATTGATCAGCTTGACCGGCTTCATGGCGCTATCATATCCATAGGCCAAAACCCATTCTCCCGAGCGGGCAGGCCCGAAGGTGAGGGTATCCCCTTTGGCAACGGGGATGGCGTGGGTGGAATAATAATCCTCGGATTTTTTCAGCGCACCTTCCCGATCGATGGCTTTGGCATACTTATCCAAACCAACATCATAGAGATTGCGGTCCTTCTGATTATCCCAATATTGATAGAAGTTTTCCATATTCATTTCTTGTTTGGCGGCGAGCATCAACTTTTTATAATCGCGGCTGGCCTTGACGGTTACATTCCCTGCCGCCGATGCGGTATAGCAATAAATGACATACCCATTGCCGAAGGTGGCAACCTTTTGCAACGCAGAGGTCCCGACCTCCGCGCCATCCAGGACCAACTGCACCGCCTGGGAGGTGGCCGCAGGGCCAAACCAAACCTTCTCCCCTGCCTTGACCGCGATCGCCTCATCGGCTTTATAGACCTTGGTCAGCGCGGGGAGCTTATCGGTCGATTCAACCGGCTCGGAAGTATCGGGCTTTTGGGTATTATTGCTCGGCTTTTGGGTATTCTGCTCTCCCTGCGAGCCCGAGGGCTTTTGCTCCGATTGGGGGCTATCGGGATCAGCGGGCTTAGAAG
>JAFSBD010000047.1 GCA_017442025.1 Clostridia bacterium | reverse complement strand
GGAAAGACTGCGCACCACCGCAGCGTTCAGTTTACCCGGGAAGTATCTGAAGATAAAGTCCCCCCGGATCTGCAGTTCCAGTTCCGTATCGCAGCAGTAGCCTGCGGACTCGGCGAGATCGGTTGGAGCAAGATGCTTCTGACCCCGGAATTTGGTCCTCTGCAGCGTGTTGCTTTCATTTTCACAGATGCAGAGCTTGAGTATGACGAAATGTACTCCGGTGAGCCTCTGTGCCGCCGTTGTGGAGCCTGTGTGCGTGAGTGTCCCGGCGGATGTATTCCTCCCATTAAGGACGGTGCTAAGAAGGTTGTTAACCTTGCCGGCAAGACTCTCGAGTGGGGCGATATTGATATGTGGCGCTGTTATGCGTTCTACACCCACGGTGGTCGTTATTACAATCCTTTCGTTCCCAAGGAAGTGTTTGATAAGAACGAAAACGGTATGCTGGATCTCTTAGAGGGTGTTACCGACGAAGCCAACGAAAAAGAGGTTATGAAGGTCTATACCGCGCTGGAAAAATATTTCCCCAGCTGGGTGGGTTATAATATGGCCAAATGCGGCGGCTGTATCCGCGCCTGCGTCAGCATGCTGGAGAAAAAGGGCGGCTGCATGGAAGGCCGTTTCAAAGAGCCTCTGCGCAAGGGCAATAAAACCTGGAAGATGGAGCGATGAATATGAACGCAGAATACATAAAAGCAAAAGCAAAAGAGCTGGGTGCCAGCGTTTGCGGAATCGGAAATATTGAATTGATGCGGGATGAACCCGCCCAGAGAAATCCCTTTTTCATCCTGCCCAACGCCAAATCCATCATCGGTTTTGGCATTAAGATCCCCCGCGGCCTTTATCGGGCGATGGAGGATCAGGTGCAGTATTATAACTACACCAACCTGGGCGTAAAGTACATTGACGAAAGCTTTGCCGAGATCTTCCTTTTGAAGATGGGCGCACTGATCGAAAACGAAGGCTACGATGCCTGCCTCCAGCGGAGCATCCCCGGCTTTAAGATCAAGGGCGATAAGAGTACCAACCCTGAGGTCAGCCGTATTTTTGAATTGGAGCTGGCCGAGGCGGTGGAGCCGGGCAAGCCGGTTCCCGATGTGATCATCGACTTTAATAAGGCGGCTGAGGTTTGCGGCCTGGGTGCTGCCGGTGATCATGGGAAGGTGATCGCTCCGAAATATGGCTCGCTGATGCGCTGGGTCTATATCATTACCGATATGGAATTGGAATATGATGCGCCCTTTGAAGGGAATCTTTGCGATCATTGCGGCAAATGCAAAGAGGCTTGCCCCGGCAAGGCCATCGATGATAAGGGCGTGGATAGCTGGCAGTGCAGTGTCTATTACCGGGGTGCCCATAAATCCAATCCCTTTATGACCGAGGATATTTTAAAGGATCATCCCGAGCGGGAAGCCATCCTTGAAGGCGAAAAACGGTTTGATGCGGAAAGTGCCAAGGCGATCTATCCCGAGCTGAAGTTTTTGCCCGCTACCCATTTTGGCTACCTGCCCTGCCTTTGCGGCAAGGCTTGCGAGACCGCCTGCTATAATCACCTGAAGGAGGAAGGCAAGCTATGAAAAATGCAATTATAGAATGTGCGAAGCGCTATGATGCTGATCTGATCGGCTTTGCGCCCGCATCCCGCTTTGCAAAGGATGATCCCATCTTTAAGATTTTTCCCGAAACAAAGACCGTTATCGGTATGGGTTTCCGTGTTTTGCGGGGAATCTACCGCGGGGTTGAGGAAGGGACTACTTATTATCAATATACCACCATGGGCGTGGAAAATCTGGAAGAAACGGTGATGCCGCTGGCGTTGATCAATGTGGCAAACCTCATCGAAGAGGAAGGCTTTGAGGCCATTCCCCAGTGCAAAAATCCCTTGATCCAAAATGCGGTGGAGGGCACCAATCCCGAGGTGGACTATACCGATATGGTGCGGGGCGTAACCGCCGAAAATCAGATCGATTTTCTCAACTGCGCCATTCAATGCGGTTTGGGCGAGAAGAGTATGATCGGTTCGGTGCTGACCGATGATTACGGTCCTTTTATCCGTTATTGCTTTATTCTTACCGATGCGGAGATCGAGCCCACCGATTTGGTGAAGCCCCATCTTTGCGATGGTTGCGGGGAATGCATCAAGGCCTGCCCCGGCAAAGCGATCAATGATCAGGGCGAAACCGATTCCTGGCGTTGCGCGGTTTATTATAACGGTGCCAACGGCAGTAAAAACCCCTTTATGCCCCCCGAAGCCTTCACAGGCTTTGATAACCGAATGGAGATCATCCGCGGAACAGCGGAATTTAATGCCGAAGAAGCAAAAGAGATTTTAGATAACATTTATTTTTATCCCCCTGCCAAGCATTTCTACCGCACCTCCATCTGCGGCCGGGCCTGCGATCGGGCTTGCTATATCCACCTGGAGGAAAAGGGGATGCTGAAAAAGAGCTTCAATAAGAAGTTCCGCAGCGGTGAGGATTGGGCGTTAAGCGAGACCCAGTTTATCACCGGCAAACGGGAAAAGGAATGGATTTTCGGAGGTGAAGAGAAATGAAAGAAAAAATGAAGGTAGCAATTATTGGTTGCGGGCGGTTTGCACCCTGCTTTGTCCCGCTTTTTAAGGCCCATCCGGTGGTGGAAAAGGTTTATGTTTGCGATATAGACCGCTCCCGCGCCGAGGATTTTGCGGCGCGTTTCGATGTGGAGATTGTTGAATCCTTTGAGGAGGCACTGGCTTCGGATAAGATCAACGCCATTGCTATCTTTACTCCGCGGTTTACCCACGGAAAAATGGTGATCGAGGCGCTCAAGGCAGGCAAGCATGTTTATAGTGCGGTGCCCTGCGCAGTTGATGTCGATGAGATCATCGAGATCGAAAAATTGGTTCGTAAGACCCGCCTGACCTATTCTATGGGCGAGACCGGCTATTATCGCGCGGCCACCATCTTCTGTCGCAGAGAGTTCCGCAAAGGAACCTTCGGTACCTTTACCTATGGCGAAGCCCAGTATAACCATGATATCCGCAATATGGTCAATAGTTTCAAGAGCTTCGGTGGGGAAGAGTGGCGTAAATATGCGGGCATTCCGCCCATGTGGTATCCCACCCATTCCACTTCTATGATCTTAGGCTCCATGCCCGGCGTCTATGCCAAAAAGGTAGTGGCCTTCGGATTTAAGAACAGCCCCCGCACCGATATCTACGGGACCGAGGGTCAGAATTTCTATGATAATCCCTTCTCCAATACTGCTATGATGTTGGAGCTTTCCAACGGCGGTATCGCCCGTATCAGCGAAAACCGTTGCGTAGGCTGGCATTGCCCTGAAACCTATATTTCCCAATTCTTCGGCTCGGAAGGGTGCTATGAATTTTCCGTTGCCCGCCACCATCTTGCCACCTGGAAGAAGGATAATCCCCGCCATGTGGATATGATCGATGTGACCAAGGAACTTCAGCCCCCTGAACTCTATCAGAAGATTCAAACCGATTATGCTGCCGCCATCGATGATATTTCCCATGCCGACGGTTATATTATGGGTACTCCTTCGCCGGTCCATCCTCTTTGGCGGTTGCCTAAGGAATATGATGGAATGCCCAACGGCCATAACGGCACCCATAAGTTTATGATTGATGACTTCTGCCGTGCTTACGAAACAGGGAAGTTATCCCCCTGCAATAT
>JAFSBD010000046.1 GCA_017442025.1 Clostridia bacterium | reverse complement strand
TGGTCTTTAAGGATCGCATCCCCCTCCATGTTACCCGCCCGATGCGTTGGGATAGCGACCATGTTGTCCTGCTGGATGATGAACTTAAAGAGATCGCCAAGGAAGTGGTTCGTTGCGATGCCACCGATAAAGTCATGGTAGGTCTTGATTATTTTGATGCCTCCATCAACCGTGTTTCCGCATGGGTCGTTGGTATGCGCAATATGCAAAAGGCCCTGCTGGCCGCTCTCTTAGAGCCCCATGCATATTTCAAGGGTCTGCAGGATGAGGGCAACTTCACCCGCCTGATGGCCGAGCGCGAAGCGCTGAAGGTCTATCCCTTCGGTGATGTTTGGGATGAATATTGCAAGCGGGAAGGCATCCCCACCGAGGACGAATGGTTCGAGATCGTTACCCAATACGAAAAGGATGTTCTCTCCAAGAGAGATTAATGCAAAGGAGAAGTGCGCATTGCGCACTTCTCCCTTTTCAATTGTGTATAAAAACAAGGGCGTTTTTAGGAGAAATTTGTCGGTTTTCGAGATTTTTTCGGAAATTGCGAAAATAGGTTTTACAAAGTAAAAAAGATATAGTAAAATAAATTTGTAAATGTTTAATTGCATCATGAGGAGGAAGTAGAAATGGCAGATTATTTGGAGGAATTGATCAATATCCCTGTCGGCCCCTTGGGGATCATCGCCATGCCCGGCTGCGAAGAGATGGGTAAAAAACTGGATTTTTATCTCACCAAATGGCGCAGTGAGCGGGAGCATGAGCATAAGGATACCATCACCTTCCGCGGCTACGATCGGGATTCCTTTTTGATCGAGGTTGCCTGCCCCCGTTTCGGGAGCGGTGAGGCAAAGGGTGTCATCAAACGCTCGGTCCGCGGCCTGGATCTCTATATTATTGCCGATGTTTTTAACTATGGCGTGGAATATAAAATGTACGGCCGCCAGGTCCCCATGAGCCCCGATGATCATTACGCCGACCTCAAGCGCATCATCGCCGCCGCCCAGGGCAAGGCCAAGCGCATCAACGTCATCATGCCGATGCTCTATGAAGGCCGTCAGCACCGCCGCACCGGCAGAGAGTCGCTGGATAGCGCAACCGCTCTGCAGGAGTTGGTCTCGATGGGCGTTTCCAATATCATTACCTTTGATGCCCATGATCCCCGCGTTCAGATGGCGATCCCCGATCATGGCTTCGATAATGTTATGCCCACCTATCAGATGATCAAGGCGCTGGTCAATAACGTCCCCGACGTTCGGATCGATCCCGACCACCTGATGATCATCAGCCCCGATGAAGGTGCGATGGCCCGAGGCATCTATTTCTCCTCTGTTTTGGGTGTCGATCTGGGTATGTTCTATAAGCGCAGAGATTATTCCCGCGTGGTCAACGGCAAAAACCCCATCGTTGCCCATGAATATCTGGGCGCGGATGTCGCAGGCAAGGATATCATCATTGTCGACGATATGATCTCCTCCGGCGATAGCGTTTTGGATCTGGGCGCCAAGCTCAAGAGCCTCAACGCCCGCAACATCTATGTCTGCACCACCTTCGGCCTCTTCTGCAACGGCCTGGAGCATTTCGATAAAGCCTATGAGGAAGGCCTTATCTCCAAGGTCTTCACCACCAACGGCATTTATTCCACCCCCGAGCTGTTGGCTCGCGAATGGTACTGCCCGGTAGACCTTTCCAAGTATATCTCCTATATCATCGATACCCTCAATCATGATGCGTCCATCAGCGGCCTTCTGGAGCCCACCAAGAAGATCAACGCCCTGCTGGTCAAAAAGGGTAAGAAGACCATCAAATAAAATAATAAAACAGCCGCATTTGCCAAGTGCCCTTAGGGCACTTGGCAGCGATATAAATTCCTTTGGAATTTGCGATATACTTTAAGCCCCTCTTGCAATTTGCAAGGGGGGCTTAAAGTTCGATATAGACTGTGTCTGCGATATACTTTTGCGTGAACGCAAAAGCGAGAAGGAATGAATATCATACCAAAATTTTGCTTTAGCAAAATTATATCGCATTTGCTATGGCAAATATATCGCGCATTTAACATATCTCGCTAAAGCGAGGCATGCAGATGCATATCGCAGAGCCGAAGGCTCTATATCGCTGCAAAGAGCCCTTAAGGGCTCTTTGCAAATTATCGGTCTCTGCGAATTTCATCGGCATGATCGGGGCCGAGATGCTTGAAGAGCAGGTTAATGCACCAGATCCCTGCAAGCCCGACCAGAACAAAGATGATCCGGCTGATCAGCGCATCCATTCCGCCGAAGATGAAGCCGACCAGATCGAATTGGAAGAGCCCAACAAGACCCCAGTTCAGTGCGCCGATGATCACCAGCGATAATGCGATTTTATTCAGCATGATTTTCAACTCCTTTGCAAATTTTAACATTTGGTCTGCAGATAGTTTGGGCGCATGGGGCAGAGATTATTCAAAAAAATGAGAAAAAAGATGGCGGGCAGACTATATTTTTTCATATTTATATGTTAAAATATAAAATAATGATTTTTAAAGGAGAAAAATACATTGCGTATTTTCGGACGTTTAAAAAAGCAAGCGCGCCGCGGGCGGCTGGGGAAATTCCTTTCGGTCAACCTTCGCTGGGGGATGCGGCGGATGCGCCGTTTCTTCACCCGCGAGCAGTTTTTGCGGGGGATCACCGGCTCTTATGCCCGCCGTTTATATACCATGCTTTTATTGCTGCTGGCCGTTGGGGGCTTAGCGGTGGCATCATCGCGGCTGGCCGATTCCTTTTTGGCCGATGAGGCGGTCTTGGTGCGGCGGCTTTCCGATCCCGACTACGATTCATCCAACCCCATCCTGGCGGCCTTGGATAATTTCGGTTCCTCCAACCGCATTCAGGTAACGGTGGAGACCGAAAGGGTGGATAATCTCCATCCCCAAAAGGTGGATTTGGATCGGGGGAATGTCAACCTGGTGCTGACCCTCAACAACGGCAACATCATGGAATATACCCTGCAGAATAAGCGGATGGATAATTTTGAGAGCGGCAATACCGACCAGTTCACCCTGATCCTGCCTTCAAGCATTTCGGTCTTTGATATTACCGAATATAAAATGGTATTGCTCCCCGATGCCAAGGGGGTCTACGGCAATTGGCGTTGCGCCCGGGCGCAGGTTTCCTTCCTGCTGGGCGGCAAGCGCACCCTGCTGGCCGAAGGGGCATGGCAGAGCGTTTGGGAATTTTCCGAGCAGTATAACGAAACGATCCTACCCATCGCCACCGAGCAGAATGCGGAATTTGCCCGCATGAAGGAGCTCTTCCCCTATGCGCTGGCGGTCTGCGCGCAGGAGCGGGAAACAGTCCATGATCCTGCCATCAAGCGGGATGCCCTGATCTCTTTGGGGCTGTTGACCGGCGACACCCTTTATCTGGATGTGGAAACGGTGGGTCTGGAAAATCAGAATGAAATTCTCCAGAATCAGCTGGGGAATGTGCAACTTTCGGAGCTGGACGGTCTGGGGTATAACGGTACCATGCTGTTAAGGGTGCGGTTTATCGATGATTTTGAGGGTTCTTATTATAAGGACTATCCCTTGGATACCCCCGGCAAGGATGATTTTGAGCTGGGCACCGGCTCCACCTTTGCTTTGCAGATGCCTAAAGGGGCTACCGCCTTTGATATTGCATCGATGGAGCTATTGGTGGAAGATGCAACCGATGCCTGGGCACCGCGGATGGTGCGCGCCTATCTCAAGACCGATTATAATACCGTTCTGGAGTTGGCGCGGCTGAGCGACCGTCAGCTTGCCGCGGAGCGCAAGACCTGCATCTTCTATCGCGGCCTGATCGATACTTCCATCAGTCCCTTGGCACTGGATCTTACTCAAAGCTACGGTCTGCCCAAAAATCTCAAAGAGACGATGGAAAGTAAATACTTTACCGAGATCTCGGGCGTTATGTATAGCATGTATTTCGGCGAGCATAGTTATTATGAGCGCCAGAAATTGTATTATAGTCAACTGCATGCCCTATTTGGATGAGTTGCAACCGATGAAGAAACAAACTAAATTTTTTGCCCTGCTGTTGGCAGCCGTTTTGCTGCTGAGCGGGTGCGCTAAGGCACCCGATGGGCAGGTGGCGTTGGAGGATCTTTTTGAAAAGACCTCCGCCTCCCTTGGGGAAGGGCACTTCTTTTTCGCGGGGCGGGTAACCTCTGCCCTGGCCGAGCCCAAGCAAATTACATATTATGATGCCGAGGCGGGGAAGAACACCTTTTATCGGGTGGAGATCACCGAGGATTTCTTCGGTTGCCTGCCGAATCGCACCCTCACCGTTTGCGTGATGGGCAACAGCGAAAATTTTGCCGAGCGGGAAAATTTGGAAAAGGGCAAGGAATATCTCTTTGATTGCTCCATCTGGATGGAGGAGGATCAGGTGATTTTGCTCTTGCCCACCTTTTATCAGGCTCTGCCTCAGCGGGAAGGGGAGAAGCTCCTGCGGACCCAAGGGGAGGAAACGGTTGCGGTAAAGGGCAGTTATTCCGAATATAAGGAAAAACTCAAAGCCCTGGCCGCTGAGAGCGGATATGATCCTGCCCTTGTTTTGCAAAAGGTGAAGGAGCAACTGCAGGCGGCATCCTTAAAGGATGAGGCTTATTTCGAAGAATTGGAATTTGAAAAGATCGATGGGGATCTGATCAAAGCCACCGTTGCAGGCGCATCGGCGCGGCTGCAGGCGGCAGAGCAGGCCGAGAAAAGTTGGGAAGGAATCAAGGAGCTTTTAAAATGATCATCTATGCAATCAGTTTGGGCATCAGCCTGGCGATGGATGCTTTTTCTGTTTCCATCACCAACGGAATGCGGTGCAGTAAATTAAAATTGCGCCATGCGCTGGCCGATGGCATCACCTTCGGTCTCTTTCAGGCGATGATGCCGTTGATCGGCCTCTTTTTGGGGCTGAGTTGCCTCAAATATATTCAGCCGGTGGACCATTGGATCGCCTTTATCCTGCTGGGCGGGATCGGCTTCAATATGATCCGCGGTGCGCTGAAAAAAGAAGAGGATGAGGAATGCGCCCAGCCCTTCGGCTTGAAAAATCTGCTGATCCAGGGAGTTGCTACCAGCATCGATGCCCTGGCGGTGGGGGTGGGCTTTTCCACCGAACTGCATGGCTATGGCGAGGGCATCCTTACCGCCGCCATCATCGGAATCGCCACCTTTATTATCAGCACCGCAGGCGTTTATATCGGGCGGATCTTCGGCGGGCTTTTGAAGCAAAAGGCCGAGATCTTCGGCGGTGCGATCCTCATCGCCATCGGCTTGAAAATACTTATCGAGCATTTATTTTTCCAATAAAAAAATCTCTCAATCGGGCCATTGGCTCCGTTGAGAGATTTTTTTATGTTTCTTGCCTTTGCATATACACCCTCGGTGTATGCAAAGGCATATCGCATAACCGAAAGGTTATATATCGCACTTTTAAAAGTATATCGCAAACCCCGCCGGGGGTTTATATCGCAACCAAGTGTCCTTCAGGACACTTGGTTATTTTAAATCCTCGCGATAGCAGGCGCGCTCCCCGCCGATGAACTTGGGGCGGGTGCGGGCAGCCAATAAAATGGCTTCGCCGATCTTCTTTTGGGTCAGGCGGCAGGGAACCGCCACTTCCTGCAGGTGCATGCCGATCAGCGTACCGCCGATGTCCAGCCCCGCCTCGGCGGCAATGTGCTCCACCGCTACCGCATCCTCCAAAAGGTCGTAAACCGCGGTGGCAAAGGATCCGCCCGCCTTGGGCATCGGGCGGGCGTTGACAACGGGATATCCCCGCAATCCCGCTACCTTCCGCTCCAAGATCAGCGCGCGGTTGAGGTGCTCGCAGCATTGGGCGGCCAGCCCGACCCCTGCCTCGCGGCAGGCGCAAAGGATCCCTTCCGCTACCGCCATCCCTATTTCGGGGGCGGAATGGGTGCCGATCTTCTCCTGCAAAATTTCGCTGGAAGAGCAACCCACCACCAGCAGGTCGCCTTCCTTCAAGCCCGCCAGAGCGATCAGCTCCTTGGCGGCCGCATAGGCCTGGTCTTTAAAATTTGTATTCATGGGAATGATCCTTTCATATAAGTAGTATGGGGTGATTTTATGGAATTATCATTGGAATGCCTCACCGAAAAAGAGGTGGTCGTTACCTGCACCGGGCGAAAACTCGGCTATCCCAAGGATATCATCATCAATTGCGAGCGCGGATGCGTCGAAGCCCTGGTCCTCTGCCGCAAGGGGTTCTTTAATAAAGAAGCAAGCAGGATTCCATGGTGTGATGTGGAGCGCATTGGAGAAGATATCATATGGATCTGCCGCGAACCCAAATGTTAGGGGGGGAAAAAACGCGCGAAAATGGGCCCTTTTCCGTCGATGCGTTCTCGCCGTATCGACATACGCCTTCGAGCACCTCAACGAAAAATGCCCACATTTTGGCGCGTTTTAAATCGGCAGGGCGAAAATGGCACACTTTCCGCCGGAATGACCGCTTGGCGTATCGCATACGCCGGCGGGATCATTCCAACGAAAATTGCACTCATTTTGGCGCGTTTTAAATCGGCAGGGCGAAAATGGGCCCTTTTCCGTCAATGCGTTCTCGCCGCAGCGTCAAAAGAAACGAAAACCGCTCCAATTTTCCCGGAGGGAAAATAATCCGCTATTTTCGTTTCTTTTTCCTTTTCCCCGCAAAATCTCCGGATTTTGCGGGGGCCCCAAATACGCCTTCGAGCACCTCAACGAAAAATGCCCACATTTTGGCGTGTTTTCAGATGGTGAGATTATTTGCTGTAGGCTATGTTTTCATCCACCTGGATCTCGCCGTTTTCTTTTTCATAGTCTTTCACGCAGTTTTGCGCTTAAAACTCAAGTTGCGCGTTG
>JAFSBD010000045.1 GCA_017442025.1 Clostridia bacterium | reverse complement strand
TCCGAGGCACCCAATCGGGCCAGCACCGAGTTGCTGCGGGCTTTCTTGGAAGAGCAGGCCGAGCCCTGGGAAACATAGATCTCTTTTTCTTCCAAAAAGTGCAAAACATTCTCCCCTAAATACCCCATGCAGGACACATTGAGGATATAAGGGACCCCATCGGCAGGAGAATTGATCTTCAAAAAGGGCAGTTTTGCCGCTCGATTGAGAAAATGGGCCCGCAACTTTTCAAAATGGCTGAGATCCTCCATTCCGTAAAGGCGGATGGCCTCGCCAAAGCCGGCCGCCGCAGGGCTGTTGTAGGTCCCGGGCACCGCGCCATGCTCCTGCTCCCCGCCGAAGGTGATATTCTTGACCCGCGTTCCTTTTTTTAAATAAAGCGCGCCGATCCCCTTCGGGCCTTTGAGTTTATGGGCCGAGATGGAAAAGCTATCACATTTCAGCGCCGCCACCTTGCAGGGGATCTTGCCAAAGGCCTGCACCCCATCAATATGAAAATGGGCGGGCGCTTTTTTGCGGCGGATGATGGCCGCGATCTGCTCCACCGGCAAGCGCAGGCCGGTTTCGTTATTCACCAGCATCGCCGCAACAACGATGGTCTTTTCGTTGATGGCCTGCGCAAAGGATTCGGTGGTAGGTTGAGCATAAACCACCTCAAACCCCCGTTCCTCCAGCACGGCCCCGCAGGCATAAACGCTGGGATGCTCCACCGCAGATAGAACGATCCGATTGCCCATCCGCTTGCGGGCATCCGCCGCGCCCAGCACCGCAAGGTTATTGGAATAGGTTCCGCCCGCGGTGATCAGCACCTCTTCGGGGGTGCAGCGCAGAAGGTCGGCGATGGCGCGCTTGGCCTGCAAAATGCCGTTTTCTGCATCCAGGGCGGGGCGGTATAGCGCAGAGGCATTGGCAAAATTTTGCCGCTCCTGCTCTGCGATCAGCGCGATCACCTGCTCATAGGGGCGGGTGGTTGCACTGTTGTCCAGATAAATCATCCATTACACCTCATAATAAATAATATTACCATTATATATCAGATCTCCCCTATAATCAAGAACCGCAGGAAAATTTTCCTGCGGTTCTTAGGTATAACTTAATAATTCAGGGGCGGGTAGCTCCATTTATCATAGCCCGCTTTTCTACTTTGATAATTATCAATATCTTGATACTTGATATGCCCGACAGGCCAGAGGCAAACCTTATGGTTGGCCGCCACCTGCACCAGGATATTATCACTCAGCTCCTCCAGCATTTCTTCGTTGCTGAGATCCTTTTTGGGCCAATAGGTTGCCTGGTATCCATCGCGATACTTATTGCGATCCCCGCGATAATAATCCAAAAGCTCCGTTAAATATTCCTCGCTGTAATCCTGGTAGCCCTTTTGAAGAGGAAAATGACTGTAAGCAATATGATAGGTTTCCTTTGATTCTGATTTACGCAAAAAGAGAAGCACCAACTGATCATCTCTCAAACGGGAACCACGGCTTTGATATACAATATATCTTTTTCCGTA
>JAFSBD010000044.1 GCA_017442025.1 Clostridia bacterium | reverse complement strand
CGATGGTGCCGTCCTGGATGCCACGGATCAATGCCAGCCGGTCTTCTTCGCTGCGCAGCGGGGGATTCATCTTGAACCGGCCATCCTCCTGCAGGTCATTGTCGGTCAGCACCAGGTAGTGAGGTCCTGTCTCGCAGGTAACATCCACCCCTTCTGCCTTGGCGCGGCGAATGAGTTCCACGCTCTCTTTGGTGGAGATATGGCAGACATGATAGGCGCATCCAATCTCCTTGGCCAGTTTTAAATCCCTCGCAATGGGGCCCCATTCGCTCTCGGAGCAGATCCCCTTATGGCCATGGGCTTTGGCATACTCCCCATCATGGATATAGCCTCCATGGAGCAGGGCATTATCTTCGCAATGGGCAACGATCATTTTGCCGAGGGCTTTGGCCTGCTTCATCGCCTCGCGCATCATTTCTTCGTCCTGCACGCCCCGCCCATCATCGGAAAAGGCGATGGCATCGGCCGCCATGGCGGCAAGGTCGGAAAGCTCCTCTCCTTTTTGGCCGACCGTGATGGCCCCGTAGGGGTGCACCCCGATCACAGCCCCTTCCCGAATCAGCCGCAACTGCTCTTCCAAATGAGCCTTGCTATCGGGCACAGGATTGAGGTTGGGCATGGAGCAAACGTCGGTATACCCGCCTCTGGCCGCGGCCCGCGTGCCGCTCAAAATGGTCTCTTTATAAGAAAAGCCCGGCTCTCGCAGATGAACATGAACATCGCAAAAGCCGGGAAAAACAGCAATTCTTTTATTGGAAAAATGGGAATAGGATGCCTTATCAACGGGGAGAACCATTTCGCCTTCCCGCATTGTTCCGTTTTCATAGATAAACGCTTTTTCAATCTTGAGCATCTTCCGTTCCTTTCCATAAAAATAAGCCTCACCGCAAGGCGGCAAGGCTTTCATACGAACATAGCAAAGCGAAAGCGCGGCGCGCTTTCTTTCTTATGAAAAATCTTGCCGATCTCACAGGATCGTCTTAAAGATTATTTTGTTTTTATAATTATACTACTCCATACGAAAAATGTCAATGCGAAAAAAGGGATAAAAAAGGATTTGTTTTGCCCTTCCGTTTCGTGAAAATGCCAAAAGGGCCCCGAAGGCCAAAAGCCTTCGGGAACCCTTTTTAAAAATTATTCTTCTCCTCGCTGGCCGAGATAGTAATAGGTCAGGGCATCTAAATTGCGCTGCTCCTTTTTTCCAAGTTCTTTTTTGCTCTGCAGCGTTTTCACTTCGCTAATAGGAACAAACCGATCAAACAGATCCTTAGTGGAGTAGACATCCTCTCCGCCTTCATGCAACGGCCCGACATTATGAACAATAAATAAATATTCCTGATCCTTTTCAAGAAGCTTCGTTCCCTTATAATGATGTAAAACAGGCTCTCCATCATGAAGATGAACATACATATCTTCGTAATAGGAAATAACATCTCCCGCTTTTACATTACCGTAATAAACCTCTTGCACCAAAATCGGGGTTTCATTATGGGGAATGGGATAATTCTCCATTTTATATTGCGTGCTTTTTCCATTCAATTTCCCGCGGAATACAATGGAGGTTTTGGGATCAAGTTCTTTTTGCAGTTCTTCAAAGGTCAAGGAAGTCCCCACCACATCAAGAAGCGGCATACAATGGTTCGGTTGGCTCGGCAAAGTATAAAGATCAAATTGCGATCCCTCCGGCACACTCTCGCGCACAACCTGTTTCTTTTCGGTTGTTTGCGGTGTATCGGTTTCTTGTTCTTCCGGTTCATCCTTCGGCTGCTCTTGGATTTGCGGTTGCTCAGAAACTTGAGGTTCCTCTTCCGCCTTATCCGCCGAATCGATATCAACGGGCTCTTCTTTTTCTGCGACCTCATCCTTTGGGATGATCTGCTCCGGCTGAGTTAGGGTCGCCATCTCTTCCCCACTCTCATCCGCCCGCGCACACCCCGCCAAAGCGGAAAGCGTCAAACAGATGATCAATAACCATGAAATCTTTTTCACCAATACCCCTCCTTTTTAAATAAAAAATGCAGAAGCCCGCTTTCTTTTGCGGTCTTCTGCACGAACGATCAACTTATTTTTGCAAAGATAAAGCCATGAAGTACATAAACCGCTTTGAAAGGCCTTTAGTAGTTCATGGGGCTATCCTCCTTGGGGTTTCTTTAATTATATTATATTTTATTTACTCAAGAATGTCAACCGTGCAGTTGTTCTTATTCATCCATCGAATCAAAAACACCAAAAGATGCAGAATAATTAAAATTTTTCTGCATCTTTTTTATTTTTTCATCCGTTATATTGACAGCCGGCAAAAATATGCAAAAATAGAGGATAGGGAGTTATCAAATGAAAGCATATAATGATGTTACCGCCTGCTATACCCACTACGGCGGATTGATATTCCATACCGCTCTGCATTATCTGCAGAATCGGGAGGATGCGGAGGATGTGATGCAGGAGACCTTCATCCGCTACATAAACCGCCTTCTGCCCTTCCATGAAGCCGATCATGAAAAAGCATGGTTGCTGCGGGTTGCCATCAATCTTTGCAAAGATCACTGCCGCAGTGCCGCCCGGCGGAACCTACCCTTAGAGGATTTTGCCGACCAATTGCATTGCACCTTCAACGAAGATGAACTTTTCATCGCCGAAGAGCTTGCCAAATTACCGCCGGAAGACCGCGCGGTATTATATCTCTATTACTTTCGCCAAATGACCGCACCGGAGATCGCCAAAGCCTTTCGTCAAAAAGAAAGCACCGTTAAATCCCGCCTGCGCCGCGCACGAGAGAAGTTAAAGAACAACATTCTATCGGAAAAGGAGGATGCTTATGGAACTGACAGAGCGGAAAAAGAAGGTCCTGCGCAGTGTCGTGGATCTGTATATCCGGACAGCTGAGCCTGTGGGCTCCAAGGCCATTACGGAACTGCCGGACATGAAGTACTCCTCCGCTACTATCCGCAACGAAATGGCGGAGCTGACCACAATGGGTTATCTGGAACAGCCCCACACCAGCGCCGGGCGGATCCCTTCCGCTGCCGGTTACCGGCTGTATGTGGACGAACTGATGATGGATTACCGGCTGAGTATGGATGAAACCCGTTCCATCAACACCGCCATCGAGGAAAAAATGCAGCGTGTGGATAAGATGGTGGAAAAGGTGGCAAAGCTTGTATCCCAGGCTACGGATCTGCCGGCCATCTCCATGGCCTCCCGCCAGGGCGGTGCCACGGTAAAGCAGTTTGAGCTGATCCTGGCAGGCCAGGGCAGCATTATCCTGGTGATCATGCTCTCCAATGACGAGGTGGTCAACAAGCTGATCAAGCTGCCGCTGAATGTGCAGGATACTGATCTGAAGCTCCTGTCCGCACTGCTGAACGCTACCATGACAGAACTTCCCACAGAGGAATTTACCCAGAGTCTTCTGGACCGGGTGATGCGCTCTGCCGGTGCCTGTGCAAGCCTGGTGCCCGTTATTATGGACTTTACCGCCGAGACGCTTCGCCGCCAGGGCAGCACCAACATGGCTGTTGCCGGACATATGCGGCTGCTGGGTCAGCCGGAGTACCGGGATGTGGACAAAGCCCAGAGGCTTCTGACCACACTGGACGAGGACGCACTGGCAAATCTGCCGGCAGTGATGCAGAATGCCAACGGTACCAAGGTTCTGGTCGGCCCGGAAAACGTGGCCCAGGAGCTGAAGGATACCAGTGTGGTCATGACAAATTTTGATATCGGCGACGGTATGCAGGGCAT
>JAFSBD010000043.1 GCA_017442025.1 Clostridia bacterium | reverse complement strand
CAAAAAAACGGCGCTTTTGAGGCGCCGTTTTATCCTTAAATAAATTAGTCTAAATTGAACGGGCCGGGGTTGGCGTCTTAGTTCTTTTATTTCCATGCACCACTGGTGAAATCGGGGAATACCATCGGAGCACCGCCCAAGGCAATGGACTGCTCAGAAAGATTAGTTACTGCCATCCATGCAGCGGCATCATAAACATTGATGGGCATATCATAACCGTTCATAACGCAATCGTAGAAGGCCCCATAGACAAGGCCGTCCATGCCGCCATGGCCGCCCTTAATGCCGTTGGCAAGATACTCTTTCCAGATGGGATGCTCATACTGCTCGCGATATTTCTCGCGGTTATCCCAGTTGGGCTGCCAATCCCACATTTCTTCAACCTCTTCATCGCCTTCGAAGAAGAAGGATTTGCAAACATCGTTATAATAAGCCTTGGTACCGTGCACCTCCAAACCGCGGGAATAGAAGCGGGGGAGGGTGGTATCCAATTTCAGGGTGATGGTCTCGCCACCGGCACATTTGATGGTGGTGATAACAACATCGCCTTGATTGAATTTGGCGTTCATCAAAACCTCATGGTCGGGATGTTTTTGCTTGATATATTCGTGCATACCAACGGATTTGGAAGAGGTAGAGGTGAGGGTCAGGAAGCGGTTGCCGTGATTGATGTTGAGCATTTTTGCAATGGGGCCAAGCTCATGGGTGGGGTAGTTTTCGCAATTGCGGTTGACATAGTTGCCCCAACGATAGTGATGGGTGAGAACGCCTTTGCAGATTTCTCTACGCAGGTCATGGGCATAGCAACCGTCGCAATGGGAAACTTCGCCGAAAACGCCCTGGCGAACCATGTTTAAGAGCATCAGCTCGTTTTGACCGTAGCAACAGTTCTCAAGGAACATAAAGGGAGTTTTGGTTCGCTCCCAGGTGTGAACAAGATCCCATACCTGCTGCAGATCATAACAACCGCAAATTTCCATACCAACGGGAATACCGAGCTCCAAAGCTTCGATAGCGATGGGGATATGGGTTTCCCAGGAGGTAACGATCAAAACAGCATCGATCAAGTCTTTATTCAAAACATCATGGTGATCAGTAAAGGTCTTGGGATGAAGATCCTTTTCGGTGGCCAGGCACTCAACGGCGCGATCCAACCAGGGTTGATAGTTATCGCAGATGGCAACTAATTCAACGCCTTCAAAATCGGTGAAAACAGTGCTTTTGCATAAGCCGAGCCCACGGCCACCCAGGCCGATCAAACCAACTCTAAGTTTTTTCATTGTTGTTCTCCTTTGCAAATAAGGCATATTTTATACTATATTTACATTATATAGTATTTTTCTTAAAAATCAATATGAATTTGAAGATATGTGGACGAAAAATTTGTAACTTTTTGCATAATAAAAGCCGATGCGAATTTCGCATCGGCTTTTGTATTATCAGAATATGCTGAAGTTAACAACAAGGGCTGCAAATACAATGGAAACCATGGAAAGCAGCTTGATCAGAATGTTGATGGCGGGACCGGAAGTATCCTTAAAGGGATCACCTACTGTATCGCCAACAACGGCGGCTTTATGTTGATCGGAACCTTTTCCGCCATGGTTGCCGCCTTCAATATATTTCTTGGCATTATCCCAGGCACCGCCGGAATTGGACATGAAGATGGCAATCAAGAATCCGGATACGGTGGCACCTGCAAGCATACCGACAACACCGGCGCATCCTAAAACAAGACCGACAACAACGGGAACAACAATGGCTACAACGGTGGGAACAACCATTTCGCGTAAGCTGGACTTTGTGCAAAGATCAACACAGGAGGCATAATCCGGCTCTGCTTTTCCATCCATAAGGCCATTTATTTCCTTTAATTGACGACGCACCTCTAAAACAACCGACTGTGCCGCTTTGCCAACGGAATCCATGGTAAGAGCGGCAAATACAAACGGAAGACAAGCGCCGACAAACAAGCCGATCAAAACGGTGGGATTCATCAGGCTCAGGTTGCTAATGGCTTCCTTGCCGCCTTCAATTCCGGACACTTTATCAATATAAGAGGCCATGAGCGCAAGGGCGGTCAGTGCGGCAGAACCAATGGCAAAACCTTTGCCGGTGGCGGCAGTGGTGTTGCCCAAGGAATCCAGGGCGTCGGTACGCTTGCGGACCTCAGGATCAAGACCTGCCATTTCCGCAATACCACCGGCATTATCGGCAACAGGGCCGTAGGCATCGGTCGCAAGGGTGATGCCCAGGGTGGAGAGCATGCCGACTGCGGCAAGAGCAATACCGTAGAGACCGGCATTGGCATTTTGGCTTCCGCCGGAAAGGAAATAAGCGGCCAAAACACAGATCGAAATAATGATGATCGGCATGGCGGTAGAAAGCATACCTAAAGAAAGACCGCCGATGATGGTGGTGGCAGAACCGGTTTCGGATTTCTCAGCCAATTTCTTGGTGGGGTTAAAGGTCTCGGAGGTATAGTATTCCGTGGATTTACCGATCAGAACGCCGGCAAGCAAGCCGGCAATGATGGCAAAATACAACCCCAAACTCTCTTTACCCAACAGAAAAAAAACAATGGGAAGGGCAATAACGGCAATAATGATTGCGCTAAAGTTGGTGCCTCGGCTCAAAGCACCAAGCAGGTTCTTTTGAGATGCACCTTCTTTGGTGCGAACCAGAAAAGTGCCGAAAATGGAACAGAAGATGCCGATGGCGGCCATCAACATGGGGAGGAGCATTGCTCTGATGTTTCCGTTATAGGCAGCAATGCCAAGTGCAGAGGCGGAAATGATAGAGCCTACATAAGATTCGTAAAGGTCAGCACCCATGCCGGCAACATCGCCCACGTTATCGCCTACGTTATCGGCAATAACGGCAGGATTGCGCGGATCATCCTCGGGAATACCTGCTTCGACTTTACCAACCAAGTCTGCACCAACATCGGCGGCCTTGGTGAAAATACCACCGCCTACACGAGCAAAAAGGGCCATGGACGATGCGCCCATGCCAAAGGTGAGCATAGCACTGCTGATTTGGGCGGCCTCGAGGTGAAAGGCAAATTTAAGAAGCATGAACCAAAGGGAAATGTCCAAAAGCCCCAGGCCCACAACTGTGAAGCCCATAACAGAGCCGGCAGAAAAGGCAACCCGCAAGCCGCGGTTTAATCCTTCTTGGCAGGCGTTCGCGGTTCTGGAGTTGGCATAAGTAGCGATCTTCATGCCAATGAATCCGGAAAGTCCGGAGAAAAATCCACCCGTAACAAAGGCGAAGGGGACAAACCAAGTGAGCAAATTAAAAGCTGCCATCACGATCAGAATGATAAACATCGCAGCAAAGAATATCGAAACGATCGTATATTGACGTTTGAGATAGGCGTTGGCGCCTTTTCGAATAGAACCGGCGATTTTTTTCATTAAATCGGTTCCTTCGGAGAATTTCATTACCTTTTTTGCTGTAACAAGGGCATAAATCAATGCCAAAACAGCACCGAGAAAGACAACGAAAATCAAGCAATTTTCAAGGTTGAACATGTAAATCTTCCTTTCGTAGATTAATGTAATTTTATATTATAATGTTTTAAAATCTAAAAATCAATAGAATTTTAAATTTTTGATCAAAAGTATTAATTTTTTGCCCATTATGATTGAATATAAAAGATTTTGATGTTATAATGGTAAAAATTCCATGAAGAGGAGTATGAAAGTGAAGTCGGAATTTGAATTAAGTTTATTAAATGATTTTTATGAGTTTACTATGAGCAACGGTTATTACCTTGAAGGGAAGGGCGAGCAAATTGTTTATTTCGATGTCTTTTTCCGTAAGGTTCCCGATCGTGGCGGATATGCGATTTGTTGTGGCTTGGATCAGGTGATCGATTACATATCAAACCTTTCATACTCAGAGGAAGCGGTTGACTTTCTTCGTCAGAAGGGACTGTTTTCTGAAGGCTTCCTTAATTATTTATTGAATTTTAAGTTTTCCTGTGATGTTTATGCGGTTCCCGAAGGAACGCCGGTTTTCCCCGGTGAACCGATTTTGATCGTTCGCGGACCGGCCATTCAAGCGCAGTTGTTGGAAACTATGATATTGCTGACGCTCAATCACCAGAGCTTGATCGCAACCAAAGCCTCTCGCATTGTGCGTGCGGCAGATGGGCGCGGTGTCAGTGAATTTGGCGCGCGCCGTGCGCACGGAACAGCTGCATCGGTCATGGGCGCAAGAGCGGCTTATATTGCGGGGTGCACAAGCACTTCTAATGCATTGTGTGATAAGCTTTATGGCGTGCCCTGCAGCGGAACGATGGCCCATAGTTGGGTGCAGAGTTTTCCCGGTGAATACGAGGCGTTTGAGGCCTATGCGCGTAATTACCCCGATTCTTGCGTTTTGTTAATTGATACTTTCAATGTGTTAAAGTCCGGATTGCCCAATGCAATTCGTTGCTTTGACGAGGTTTTGAAACCCATGGGATGCCGACCTGTTGCGGTTCGCATTGATTCCGGGGATATTACCTACCTTTCCAGGAAGATTCGCTCTGTTTTGGATGAAGCCGGTTATCCGGACTGCAAGATTATGGTATCTAATTCGCTGGATGAATATATTATTCGCGATTGCATTAATCAAGGTGCAAAAATTGACCTTTTTGGGGTGGGGGAGCGCCTGATTACTTCCCGCAGTGAATCCGTTTTCGGCGGAGTTTATAAGATTGTGGCGGTCGAAGAGGAGGATGGGTCTATTACGCCCAAAATCAAGGTTTCGGAAAATATTGAAAAGATTACTACTCCTTGTTTTAAACAGGTATATAGAATGTTTGCCAAGGATACCGGGAAGGCTATTGCTGATTTGATTACCTTGCATGATGAAGTGATCGATGAGAGCCAACCTTATACATTATTTGACCCCGTTCATACATGGAAGAAGAAGGTGATTTCCGATTATGTTGCGGTGCCGCTTTTAAAACCGATTTTCAAATCCGGCCGATTGGTTTATGATAAACCTTCAACCGGCGAAATACGGGCGCATTGCCTTGAGCAACTGGATTTGCTTTGGGATGAGGTGAAACGTTTTGAAAATCCCCATGAATTTTATGTAGATTACTCTGAAAAGTTGTGGAATATCAAAAATAATTTGCTCAAATGTGATTGATTGGTGATTGGCAAAATAACCAAAAATGCAGGTGTAAATTTTTTTACACCTGCATTTTTGTTATAGATGCACAACAAATTATGTTAACTAAACAAAAAATGGGGCGAAATTTAAAGTTTATTCACAGTATTTTTGTAAATTTTTCAAAATT
>JAFSBD010000004.1 GCA_017442025.1 Clostridia bacterium | reverse complement strand
CGCTTGAGGCGGGAGATGATCTTTTTTTCCAGGCGGGAGATATAGGATTGGGAGATGCCCAAAACATCCGCTACCTCCTTTTGGGTCATTTCCCGATAACCGCCAAGCCCGAAGCGCATCTCCATGATCATCCGTTCCCGAAGAGAGATCCGCTCCAGCGCCGCATGGAGGATCTGCCGCTCAATATCCTCTTCTAAATTGCGGGAAACACTGTCGGCATCGGTGCCTAAAATGTCGGAGAGCAAAAGCTCGTTGCCGTCCCAATCAATGTTCAGCGGTTCGTCCAGCGAAACCTCGATCTTTTGATTATGGTTTTTGCGCAAAAACATCAGAATTTCATTTTCGATGCAACGGGAAGCATAGGTAGCCAACTTGATGTTTTTATCGGAGCGGAAGGTGTTGATGGCCTTGATCAGCCCGATGGACCCGATGGAGATGAGATCGTCGGCGGCGACGCCGGTATTTTCAAACCGCTTGGCGATATAGACCACCAGCCGCAGATTATGCTCGATCAGCTTCTGCACCGCATATTGCTCCCCCTGATCCAGGGCGCGGATATATTGTTGCTCCTCCTCCGCCGAAAGGGGCGGTGGGAGGGTAACATAGCCGTTGGCGTAGTGGACGCGGCCGGCGATCTTTTTCAGCAGCTTGGCTAAGGCGGGGTGATACATTAAGTAATAACGCAGGATGTTCATAATTTGCTCCAATCTCTATGTAATAATGCTTGAAAACGTCCGTCGGGGGAGAGGGGCTGAAGGGTGATGCCCACCAGCGCATCCCGCTCGATGCCGTCCACCTTCAGGCTTTTGGGATGAAAGGCATAAATAAGGGTGCGGGCGCCGGTAGCATCGGTATAGGGCAACAGCCGCAGTTTCAGATGGGGAAACTCCTTGGAAAGGCGGGGAAGGGCGGAGGCATCTTTATGGAGCGCCGCCTGCAAAAGGGGCTCGGGCAGAGGGACGCTATCCCATTGACAAAGGATCACCGGCAGAAGGGTGATGGGATCGTAGAGGGAATTGCCGGTATCTAAAAGTGCCAGCAGGGAATGCTCTTCGATGGTGAGCGTATGTAAAAAACTTTTCTCCTTGCGATGATTGAGAAGATAGAAAAATCCCCTTGCCAGGCCGTAAAATCCAAAGGATAAAAGCAGAAGCAGCCAAAGGGGGAGATCCATATAATAAACGCCGTTGACCGCGCGAATATGGCTTCCTGCATCGGTGAAGGCATAGAAGGCATACATCCCTCCGCCGAATAATAAATGAGCGGCAAGGTAGATCAAGGCGGTGCGCCCGTAGGAGGAAAGGCGTTCAAAGGGAAAGGCTAAAAGTAGGATGGCGGCGGGAACGGCCAACTTTAAGAGGATCATCACCGGTAGAGAGAGGTTGGCAAAAAAGAGCAGGCATCCAAAGAACGCACCCGCCGCCGCGCCCAGCAGCAACCGCCTTGGAACCACCCGCCTTCCCGCAATGAGGGCGGTAGTGGCCAAAAGGTGGGTATCCATTATGAAATTGGTGAAAAATAAAATATCCACATAAATAACCATGCCAACAGTATACCATGGGAAATATTCAGAACCTGTCGAAAGGAAGGGCGTGAAAAAATATTGTAAAATCCGTTTATATATGTTAAAATAAATAAAGTATGTAATATGGAGTAATATGTCTTGGATTATCGGAAGATTACTTATCAAATTGAAGAAAAGGATGCAGGACGTACCGTTCTTTCCTATTTGAAAGAGCGGGGCTATTCCGCAAGGGTTTTGGCAGGGCTGAAACGCAATCCCTATGGCATCACCATCGGCCGAAAGCGGGTAACGGTGCAAAAGCAGCTGCGCGCAGGGGATTTCCTCACCGTCCGCATCGCTAATAAGGAAAGCCAGGTGGATAACGCCCATATCCTGCCGGTGGATCTGCCGCTGAATGTTCTTTATGAAGATGAGGATGTGTTGGTGGTGGATAAGCCTCCCCGTCTGGCTACTCATCCTTCCTTGGGCAACCATGGCGCCACCCTGGCGGGGGCGGTTGCCTATTATTTCCAAAAGCAAGGGAAGGAGTTTGTCTTCCGCCCCGTCCATCGGCTGGATAAGGATACCAGCGGGGCCATTCTCTTGGGGAAAAACGCCCATAGCGCAGGCGTACTGGGGGAGGACCTCAAACGCAATAAGATCACCCGCACCTATCTGGCGGTTTTGGAAGGGATCCTGCCCCAAAAGCATGGGACGGTGGATGCCCCCATCGCCCGCGTGCCCGGCTCGGTGCTGGCGCGGCAGGTGGATGAAAAGGGGGATCGCGCTGTTACCCATTATCAGGTTCTGGCCGAAGGGGATGGTTATTCTCTGGTCTGCTTGAGGTTGGATACAGGGCGCACCCATCAGATTCGGGTGCATATGGCCTATCTGGGTGCGCCGGTGGCAGGAGATTTTCTTTACGGCACCGAGGATGTCGCCATCGGGCGGCAGGCGCTCCATTCTGCCTCTTTGGAATTTATCCATCCCATCAGCGGGGAGCGTAAGTTTTTCCGATGCCCTCTGCCCGAGGATATGAAGGGCTACTTAAAGCAACATCAAATCCTTATCGATGAAGGAGAACTCGATGAAATTATTGATCTTTGACGGCAATTCGATCTTAAACCGCGCCTATTATGCCATCCGCGCCCTCTCCACCAAGGATGGGCGTCCCACCAACGGCATCTTCGGCTTTTTAAAGCTTTATCATAAATATTTTGAACTTTCCAAGCCCGATATGGTGGCGGTCTCTTTCGATCTGCGGGAGAAGACCTTCCGCCATAAAATGTATGCCGATTATAAGGCGCAGCGTAAGGG
>JAFSBD010000042.1 GCA_017442025.1 Clostridia bacterium | reverse complement strand
GGTTGGCAAACCCACTTCTATTTTAGACAAAGGAGGATATTTTTTCCACTCATAGCTAAAGCTTTTGGGTACCACCGGCACCGCCGGTGGTTTTGTTAGACAAAAAGGGCGTTCACCGCGTTTTGATTCCGCGGCGCCGCGCCTTTCGCTATCTGAAGTTCGATGGGGAGGCCGCGATAAGCGATCTTCACCTGCACCTGAGCATGCTAAACGGCGAATCGGTGGGTTGGTTTCGGTGCGACGATCCCCTCCTGAATCAAATCTGGGAGATGGGGAAATACACCCTTTTGGTCAATAAGCATCAGGAATATGAATCCTGCCCCCGCAACAAGATGAAATTTTTCAGCGGCGATGGCATCATCGACGCGCTGGTGGACTACTATACCTTTGGCAACGCGCCCTTGGTGGACGCCTCCCTTTCCCTCACCGAAGCGGGGCGGGACGGGGGCCTGCGCCACGATCTTTTTGATAATTCCTCCCTACTTTGGGATTATCCCGGCTGGCGGATCATTATGTTTTATAATCACACCCGCTATTGCACCGACCCTGCATTTATTGCGCGGTATTTTGAAGAGATGGCAACCTGCCTGGAATGGATGATCGCCAAAACCAATCGGGAAGGGTTGATCTATCAATACCCCATCCCCGGCGGTGCCTTTAACCGCGGCTTTGGGCCGGTAGACTACGGTTGCAGTATGGATCGGCTGGGGGAGCGCCCCTACCTAAACGCCCTCTTTTATCAAAGCCTGCGGTGCATGAGCATGTTGGCCGAAACATTGCAAGATGCTCGGAGCGCAATCTGGGCCAAGATGGCGGATCAGGTTTTCGAAGCCTTCAACGCGCGCCTTTGGAGCGAAGATCGCGGTGCTTATCTCGACACCTACGATACCGCCTATATTCCGCAAGACGGCAACGCGCTGGCTCTGCTCTTCGGGCTGGCCCAAAGGGAACGCGCCAAACGGGTGCTGAAGACCCTCAAAGAGAAAAACTGGTCGTCCTACGGCAGCGCGATGATGAGCGCACCCTCCCGCGCCAGGGATACCCGCGACGGTGTTTATACCATTTCCCCGCCCTTCTGCACCTATGAGGCGGAAGCCCGTTTCCGCCTTGGCGATGCCGAGGGCGCGTTGCAGCTCATCAAAAACTGCTGGGGGACGATGATCCGCAAAGGGGCCAAAACCTTTTGGGAATATGCCCCCAATCATCCCACCGATTGCTGGCAATACCGCGCACACGCCTGGTCGGCGGGCTGTACCTATCTTTTGAGCGCGTTTGTTTTGGGCATCCAACCCCAAAAGGCGGGCTACGATGAGATCCTCTTCCGCCCTTGCGGCAACGTCGGCTCTTTCAAGGGCGTTATCCCGACGCCCCATGGGGAAATCGCCGTTTGCTGCGATGGGAAAAAGAATTATACCCTTGCCATCCCCCGCGGAATCCCGCTGAAAGCGGAATTACCCGAGGGAGCAACCCTGAAGACCGTAGAATACGACTCATAAAAAAGCAGGATGCGAAAGGAACCTTTCGCATCCTGCTTTTTATTTTTACTTTACGCCTGCTCGGTTTCTTCCTTCTTTTTCAGATAGCGAGTGGCGAGCAGTAAGCCGCCGCCCACGCGCGGATGAAGGCGAGGCGGGGCTGCTGCTGCGGTCGAAATTTTGGGCGGGTGCCCCGCCGACCGCCTGAAAATTTCGGGTTACCGCAAAGGGGCAGTTGATCAAAACTTCCGAAACGGAACCAACGATAGAGACAGGCAGACTCTTTCATCGCCTCACTCCGACCATATAACATTTGAAATCATCACTTTTTTATGCTACACTTAAAATATAAGGTTATGTTCTATCGAGGTGAGTTTTTTGAAATTTCCACAGTTAAAAAATGCGTTGTTTTGCAGAATTCTTGTTTATGTTGTTGTTCTTGGCGGATTTATTGCCCCGATCATTCTTGCGGCAAATTTGAAATTCATCTCGGAAACAATAAAGGTCCTTGTCGGTATCGGTTTGGCTGTCGGCCTATTAATATATCTCATTCAAAACTTTGTTTTATTAATGACAATGGATGTTGGACTCGCAATGCTGCATTGTCATAATACGGCAAGAAAACGCTTTTCTTTGCCCCAATCCTTTTCGGTTCAAAAGACCGAAAAGAAAATCTCTCGCTTTGGCGAAAAAGCAGAGCCGATCGCCATCTTACCGCGCCCCGAAACGCTTCGCTACAAGAGTAAAGCTCCGATAACGATTTATTCAAGCGGCATTGAGAAGGTGATTGCAACATACCACATTGATTTCTTAGACCAAAACCAATACCACTTGATTGTCCAGTCTGCCACAGCGAATTCAAAAGCACTAACAGGTAAAAAGAAACACTATTTTCTGGACAAAGCACAGAAAAGCTCTGCACTAAACCGCGTAACCGTAATCATTATATATGCGAAAAAAGTGGATGAAAAACTCAGAGACGATTTATTCGATTTGGTTTGTAAAAACGGCGGTGACGGTTTTGATACGGCGGTGCTTCCGTGTGTGATAGATTTGGAAAAACAAAACTGTACATTCGACAGTATGCGCATCCCCTATATCGGTTTTCAATATCCCGTAAAGAACCGCGGCATAAAAATAATTCGAAAGTATTTATTCAAAAACAAGTTTCCTTTGGCCGATTCACCGGACACGCTTGATCCCATCAAGGATATGGATCCCGAACAGAGCTTATGGTGTTTTTGGAAAACGACCAAAAAAGAGTTGCTTCTGGACAATAAGAAATTGAAGAAACGCTTCGAAAAAATGAAGCATGGGGAAATCGCCTTTGAAGACGATTACATTTATCTCAAATGGAAGGAGCACGGCCTTTGGCTTTCAGTTGAACTCGATGACGAATCGAGGATCGCCGAGGTTGATACCATTGATTGCTGGGATTATCCAAAATCCCATAAAATTGCAAAAGATACCGTAAAAGAAATAAAGAACTTGATCCGCATTTATTTTGCCGACCTTGGATACACAGCAAAATATATCTCAAACGAATGACCTCTAAATCAAAGCAAGTTGCGCCCAAAAACAGGATACGTTCGTTGACTCGAACTTCCGGCCTCTGGCCTCCCGACCAAGTCGGCGGAGGCCCTTGCATTATACGGCAAAATATTATATAATCCATTGTAGTTTTAGATTTTACGGAGTGAAGATATGAGCGAAAACAAAGAAATGCTTGGCACAGCACCCATCGGCAAGCTGCTTTTTAAATTAGCCGTTCCGACGGTGGTGGCTCAGCTTATCAATATGCTTTATAACATCGTTGACCGCATTTACATCGGCCATATGCCGGGCGAGGGAAGCCTTGCGCTTACCGGCGTTGGCGTTTGTATGCCGATCATTATGATCATCTCGGCCTTTGCGGCGCTTATTGCCTCGGGCGGTGCGCCGAAGGCCTCGATCTCGATGGGGAAAGGCGACACCGACGCGGCCGAAAAAATCATGGGCGGTTGCTTTTCTCTGCAACTTATTATCTCCGCTGTTTTGACCGCCGCCTTGCTGATCTGGAATGAAGATCTGCTTTTAATGTTTGGTGCCAGCGCAAACACCATCGGTTACGCCACCGCTTATATGAATATTTACGCGATCGGCACAGTCTTTGTCCAGTTGACCCTTGGCATGGGAGCCTTCATCACCGCGCAGGGTTATACCAAGGTCAGCATGATAACGGTACTGATCGGGGCTTTAAGCAACATTATTCTCGATCCCGTTTTCATTTTCGGATTTCATCTGGGCGTGAAGGGTGCGGCACTTGCCACCATCCTTTCCCAGGCCATCTCCTGCGTTTGGGTGCTCTGCTTCCTTTGCGGCAGGAGGACCGATCTCAAACTCAAGAAACAAAATCTGCCCATCGACGGCAAACGCATCTTCCCTTGCGTTGCGTTAGGAACGGCGACCTTTATTATGCAAAGCAGCGAAAGCGTGATCTCGGTCTGCTTTAATTCTTCGCTTTTAAAATACGGCGGTGATATTGCTGTCGGCGCGATGACGATCCTCACAAGCGTGATGCAATTTGCCATGCTGCCGATGCAGGGCATCGCGCAGGGCGCACAGCCGATCCTCAGCTATAACTACGGTGCAAAAAATACCGCGCGCGTCAAGAAGACCTTTAAGCTTTTGCTGATCTCCTGCCTCATATATTCCTTTGCCGTCTGGAGCGCGATCCTGTTGGTTCCGCAACTGTTTGCGGGGATCTTCTCTCCCGATGCAACGCTGATCGCCTTTACCGCAAAGGCATTGCGTGTTTATTGCGGTGTTTTATGTATCTTCGGGATCCAGATCGCCTGCCAGATGACTTTTGTTTCCATCGGCAACGCGCCTTGCTCGATCATTGTTGCAATCGTTCGCAAGTTCGTTTTGCTTTTGCCGCTGATCTACTTGATGCCCCAACTGATCGCAGATCAAACAATGGGCGTTTATACGGCCGAGCCGGTCGCCGACCTGCTCGCTGTTTCCTTCACCGCCGTTCTTTTCGCCATTCAATTCAAAAAAGCTCTAAAGGAGCTGTAAAAAAGAGGGTAGACCTTACGTCTACCCTCTTATTCATTGCGTATATTTCCCTTTTCGACGTGTTCTTCGATCCGTTTTTCGGTATATTCCCATATTTTCTCCGAGCCGAGCTTGGAGGTTTTTTGCCTGCCCATCACCTGCGAACGGCAGACCTGATGCTCGCGCCAATCGCCGCCGTTATTGGAATGGTTCAGCAGAAACGGCTGGAAATTATCCATTGTATGCACAAACTTGGCTTCTGCCGTTTCCCACGCCTCAAATTCTTCAAACAAGGCGCGAAGTTCCTTTTGCTGATCGGCGGGGAGCAGGCCGAAGATCCGATCGGCCGCTTTTTGCTCCCGCTCCTTTTGGGTTTCCAGGCGGGCGGAATCATAGGCATATGTATCGCCCGCATCGATCTCAACGATATCATGGATCAAGGCCATCATCATTGCTTTGGCAACATCAAAATCCGCATTGGAATATTCCCTCAAAAGATAGATCATCATGGCCATATGCCATGCATGCTCCGCATCGTTCTCCCGCCGCCCATGACCGCTTAAATGGGTCTGGCGCAGGATGTTTTTTTCTTTATCGGCCTCTAAAATGAAATCCAACTGTTTTTCAAATCTGTTTTTTTCCATTTCGTTGCATCCCTCCGCCTTAAATCATCGGTGCGATATACCCGCGGGCATTCAAAGCATCCCCGATCCGATCCAGCGCCTCCTCAGACTCTGCGCGCACGGTATGGTAATGATAACCGCCGGTAATATTCATCAGTTCCGAAGACTTTCCGCTGCGGACCCCTTCGATAAATTGCTTCACATGAAGGCGGGAAAAGATATTCAAGGGTGCGACCACCTTGCCGTAGACCTTATGCCAGACAAAAACGTCCACCACCGTTCCGCCGAGATCAACGATCGTTTCCAATTCATCCTCGGTCTGTTCGGTGGTATGGCGCAGTTTAAACACCCGCTCTTTGAGGGGGGATTTTTGGATCACATATCCGCTATGGGTTGAAAGGATATCGTAGCCCGAGCCTTTCAGCACGGTAATATCCCGGACAATGATCTGCCGGGATACGCCGAACTCCTCCGAAAGCGCGCCGCCCGAGATCGCTTCCTTTGCCGATAAAAGCCGATTGGCGATCGCTTTTCTTCTGTCAAGCACCTTCATGAATTCACCCCTTTATACTGCATGAAGATTTTTAAGAGAAAGATCCAGGATCGGCGAAGAGTGGGTAAGGGCACCGCTGGAGATATAGTCCACCCCGATCCCGATAAGCTTGGAAACGTTTTCCTTCGTTACATTCCCGCTGCACTCGGTTTCCGCCTTGCCTGCGCAAAGCTTTACCGCTTCTTTCATATCCTCCACGCTCATATTATCCAGCATGATGATATCCGCACCCGCATCCAGCGCATCCTTGAGCATATCCAGGCTTTCGACCTCGATCTCGATCTTGCGGACAAAAGGCGCATACTCCTTTGCCATTTGGACCGCCTCTTTTACGCCCCCTGCCGCACCGATATGGTTATCCTTCAGAAGGATACCGTCGCTGAGATTATAGCGGTGATTACATCCGCCCCCGACCTTGACTGCGTATTTTTCAAAGATCCGCATCCCGGGGGTGGTTTTGCGGGTATCCAAAAGCTTGGTCTTACTGCCCTTCAGCAGGTCGGCAATGGCGCGGGTATAGGTGGCGATCCCGCTCATGCGCTGCAGATAGTTGAGCGCTGTTCGCTCGCCGGAAAGCAAAACGCGGATATCCCCGCGGATCACGCCCAGCTTTTGCCCCTTTGCGACCCGATCCCCATCTTGGCAAAAGAAGGAGACCTCGGTTTGCTCATCCAGCAGCTCAAACACCCGCTTGAACACATCCAAGCCCGCAATAATGCCCTCTTCCTTGCAGATCAGCTCCACTTCCCCCAACTGATAACGGGGCATCACCGAATTGGTGGAGATATCCTCGCTGGTGATATCCTCCTTCAACGCCGCCAGGATCAGATCGTCTGCATTTAATTTCATGGTAATATTATTCATGGTTGTTTTTCTCCTTTTCGATCGCGGTCAAGACCCAATCTTTATATTTTTCCGAACATTCCTCATAAAGCGAAGCGTCCACCGCCCTTTCCGGCCGATGCGCCGACGCTTCATAATTTTCTGCGATATGCCTTGCCGCCCGCTTGGCAAAAACAAGGCTTTCCAGCAGCGAATTACTGGCCAGGCGGTTTTTACCGTGGACCCCGTTACAGGCCGTTTCTCCTATGGCATATAAGCGATCCATGGAGGTTTTGCTATGGCGGTCCACATCGATCCCGCCCATAAAGTAATGCTGCGCCGGGACAACCGGGATGGGCTCTTTGGTTACGTCATACCCCTCCTCCAGGCAATGCTGATAGATATGGGGGAAATGATTGCGGATCTCTTCGGCAGGGATCGGTGCCAACGAAAGCCAAACGTGCTCTCTGCCTTCTTTCTTCATCTCTTCAAAGATCGCGTTTGCAACAACATCCCGCGGCTGCAGTTCATCAACAAACCGCTCGCCTTTCCCATTCAGCAGGATCGCCCCTTCGCCGCGCACCGATTCGGAAATGAGAAAGGCGCGGCCTTCTTTTTTCGTATAAAGGGTCGTTGGATGGATCTGGATATAATCCATATGCTGCAGCTTGATATCATATTTCAAGGCAAGCGCCAAGGCATCGCCTGTTAAGTGCCGATAATTGGTGGAATGCTTAAAAAGCCCGCCGATCCCGCCGGTTGCAAGAACGGTATAATCCGCATCGATGCTCTGATAATTTCCGCCTGCATCCCGCCCGACGATCCCTGCGCAACGGTTCTTTTCGCAGATCAAATCCACCATGGTGAAGTTTTCCATGAGGGTTATATTCGGCCGTTCTTTTACCCTTTCCAGCAAGCGGGAGGTGATCTCCTTGCCGGTCTCGTCCTCATGAAAAAGAATACGCGCTCTGGAATGGGCCCCTTCGCGGGTATAGGCAAAGGCTTCCCCCTCCCTTTCAAAGCAAACGCCAAAATCCACCAGGTCCCCGATGACCTCTTGAGAGGAGCGGATCATGATCTCCACCGATTCGGGATTGTTTTCATAATGACCCGCTTTCATCGTATCGTTATAAAACGCCTGATAGTCTGCCTCATCCCGCAGGACACAGATCCCGCCCTGGGCGAGAAAGGAATCGCTCTTGGGCGCTTCGTTTTTGGTGATAACGGTAACGGTTTTCTCTTGGGGCAAATGCAGCGCGCAGTATAACCCCGCAACGCCGCAGCCAACGATTAAAATATCTGTTTTCATTATTTCGAAAGCTCCAACATTCTTTCCAGAGGGATCAGCGCATCGCGGCGGATCTCCTCCGATATGATAATCTCTTGATCTTCCTTTTCCAAAACCGCCAAGACCGCCTCAAGGGTATTGCGCTTCATATCCTTGCAGCAGGGGCGGGGTTCGGGATAATAAAACCGCTTATCGGGATGATCCGCGGCCAGTTTATAGTCCACACCGTCCTCGGTGCAGATGATATATTCCGCGGCAGGATCGGTTTTTGCAAAGGCAATAATATCCGCGGTGCTCCCGATGAAATCGGATAATGCAAGCACCTCCGCCTCGCATTCGGGATGGGCAAGCACCTTTGCCATGGGGTGCTTTCCCTTTTCGGCAAGGACCTGCTTTGCTGAAATATGCGCATGGATGGGGCAACAGCCGTCGTTGAGAATGATATTCTTTTCGGGAACCTGCGCGGCAACAAAGGCGCCGAGATTGCGATCGGGAATAAAAAATATGTTTTTGTTCGGCAGGTTTTTAACGATCCGAACCGCATTGGAAGAGGTAACGCAAACATCGCTTTGACATTTCAGCTCGGCGGTTGAATTGATATAGCAAACAACGGCAAGATCCTCATATTTTGCTCTCATTTCGGCAATGATCCCCTCCCGCACCATATGCGCCATGGCGCAATCGGCGGTGGGATCGGGCATCAGCACCTTTTTATCGGGATTCAGGATCTTTGCGCTTTCGCCCATAAACCGAACCCCGCAAAAAACGATGATATCTGCATCGCTTTGCTTGGCGACCTTGGCAAGATAAAAAGAATCGCCCACAAAATCTGCCGCCTCCTGCACTTCGGCGGGAGCGTAATAATGGGCAAGCATCACCGCATTTTTTTCTTTCTTTAATTGTTTGATCTGTTTTTTCATATGCGCCTTTCCTTTTTTCTCAAACTTCTTTATCAAACGCATAGATTATAACACCGAAGTTTACATCTGTCAACTTATCTGTAAAGTTTTTTGTCCCCATAAGATAACGCCCCCTGCGGAATTTCCGCAGGGGGCGTTGGTTTTATTAGGCTTGCTCGGTTTCTTCCTTCTTTTTCAGATAGAGGGTGGCGAGCAGCAGTCCGCCGCCGCTGGCGAAGAGAAGGGCGAACCAGAGGCCCAGATTGGTTTCATCCCCGGTATCGGGGCTATCCGAAGGAGCCGGATTGGGATCGGGCTTCGGATCGGGATTCGGCTTGGGATCGGGATCGGGCGTGGGATCGGGATCCGGCTTAGGATCGGGATCGGGCGTGGGATCGGGCGTATGATCATAAACATTTTCAAACGCCGCAACCACCGCCGCGACCTTCTCCCCATTTTGGGTAAGAGCGGCAACCAGCTCGTTGCTTTCATTCAAAGCGATCGCAACCGTAACGGTATATTCGGCCGCGCTATACTGAACGTGCGCCTTCCCGCCGTTCAATTCGGTCAGTTTATAGGTATAGGTCTTGCCGATATCGCTTTCGCTATACCGAAGCGCAAAGGTTGCTTTTCCTTCTGCATCCGACTGCGCCTTGAACTGTTGCCTGGAATCCACCTCTTCCAAGAGGAATTCAAAGCCTTCGGGGCCGATCTTTTCACTGCCCTTATTCACGACCGTCTTTTGGACGCCGATCTCCAAGGGGATATCCTGCGGCTTGGGCGTATAGACATTCTTGAAGGCAATCGCCTGAGCCGGCTCTGCGCTTCCGACCTTTTCGATCTTACGGCCGGCTTCATAAAGCTTTCCGTTGAGATCGTCCTTGATCTCAACCGCCAGACGGTAGACCGCGGTATCGTTGGTAACGCGCTCGGCTTTGGTTTCGGCATCCTCCCGAACAACGAAATAATAGGTTCCGACTTGGTCGACGGTGATCTCCTCAAAGGCAAAGCTGCCGTCCGCCTTATTCTTGGCCTCCTTCGCGACCGCATTGGGATCCACCGCATATTGATCGTTTGCGGGATAGAGCAAGAATTTAAACTCATTCTGCTTGAGGGATCTGCCTTCCAGCGTCTTTTGGCCGGAAATTCGGATCTTTGCCTCTGCAGGAACATATTGATTCAAAAATCCTACTGCCTGCGCCGCCGTTGTTCCGCCTTCGGCAACAACAACGATCTCCTTCTTCTCAACGAAAAGCTTTCCTTCGCCGTTATCTTCAACGGTAACAACAACGCCGTAAACGGTATCATCATATTCAATATATTCTTTATCGCCCTTCTTTTCAAGGATCACATAATAATAGGTATCCGCCTTATCGAAGGTCAGGGCCTTATCAAACTTGAAGGTTCCGTCGGCTTCATTTGCGGCATCCTTGAGGAATGCGCCCTTTTTGAAGTTTTTATCCGCTTCATAAAGCTCAAAGGTGAAATCGCCCTTCTTCAAGGTGGTTCCATCGATCTGCTTTACACCCTCGAGATAGAGCTCATCCGTTGCGGTGGCGCTATACTCATTGGTAAAAGAGATCTCGGAAACATCTGTTTTCTGATTGGCAACCTCTTTTTGGATCTTGATATTGGCCTCATCCACATAAAGCTGACCCAGGCCATCATCCAGGACCGGGATGGTAACGGTAAAGGTCGCCGCATCATAGGCAATGCCCTTGATGGTGGAACCGCCGTTGATCTCTTCCACATAGAAGACATAATCCCGCGCCTCATCCAGCGTTTGCAGAGGGAAGGCAAAGCTGCCATCCGCCGCATTTTTAACGGTGGCGATCTCGCCGGCGTTATCGCTCAGGCGGAATTCAAAGAGATCCGCTTTCAGCTCTTTTCCAACCAAGGTCTTCTTGCCCTTCAGCGCATATTCGGTTGGGGCCGCCTCATAAACATTGGCGAAATTCAAGGTATCTTTGGTGGCTGTTTCGGAGGTATGGGCCTTATGAATGCTCATCACATGAGCCTCCAATTCGCCATGGCCGTTATCCAAAACGTTAACGGTGATATGATACTCGGCAACATCATAAGAGATGCCGTTGGCCGCGGCAGGGACTACCTCTTTGATCACATAATAGTGATACCCCTTATCCGCGCTTGCATACTCCAGGTTGATGGAATATGCTCCGCTTCCGTTTGCAACGGTTGCTTTCGCCGTCTTGACCGCGGCGGAACGGATGGCGAACTCTTTGCCGGTCTCATAAAGGGCAAAGGTGAATTCTCCGCGTTCTTTATTGAAGGTCTTGGTTCCGCGGAAGGTAAGATTTGTTGCTGCCGCACCATAGGTGTTTTCAAAGGCAACCGTTACATCGGCAACGGCCTGCCCATCGAGGGTAACGGTCTTTTTAATTCCGCCCAGGCCGTCGTCCTCCAGCCGAACGACCAGCGTATACGCGCTCTTGCCGTTGGAATTATAGGTGATGCCCTTTTTATCGGCATCGGCGGGAACAACCTCGCGGATGGTATAGGCATACTCCGCCTGATAGCCAACCCCTTTATCCGCCACATCATAGCGGATGGCAGGGAAGGCAAAATTCCCGTTCAGGTCGTTTTTGACCTTGGTTTTTGCGGGCAAGGGCGCATTGGCGGTTTGAGCCAGAATCTCAAATTCAAACTCGCCCTCAACCAGGGTTCTGCCGTGGAGCGTCTTTTTGCCGCAGACAACCACTTCTTCCTCATCGTTTACGGCATAGGTGTTATTGAAGTTCAGTTCCTCTGCGCCAACATCCCCATGGCCGGTCTTATGAATGTGAAGCGTGTTTTCATCGATCTTGAGGACGGTCTTGCCGGAGGCATCCAAGCCCTTGACCACATCCAGCGTGATATGGTATTGCGTTGCATCGTAGGTAATGCCGTCGGCCGCGCCGCGTACCTCTTGAACAACGATATACTTGGTTCCGGTGCTGTTGAAGGAAACCGCGTCGAAGGGAATGGTTCCGTTGGCATCGGTAACCACCTTTGTTTGCTTGGCAGAGAGTCCGTCGGTCAGGAAATCGCCGTCGGTCTCATAAAGCTCAAAGGTGAAGGCATCGCCCGCTCGGAGCGCTCCGCCGTTGAGGGTCTTTTTGCCGCGGAAGACGATGGAGGGCGGGGGAACATTGCTGTCATAAGCATTATCGATGATCAGCTCGGTCTTGCCCACTTCATTGCCGCCCTCCGTCTTATAGGTAACGGTGGGTTCTGCGGCACCGTCGGGCCAATGGATGGTTACCGAATACTTCCAATCGGTATCATAAGTCATCCCGACAACACGGTCCTCTTCCAAGGGAGCGATCTCCCGCAGATAATAGGTTACCGCATTTCTGAAATCACTCTGCAAAATATTGATGGTAAACTCTGCCGCACCGGTCTCATCGGTCAACGCCGCATAGATCGGATCGGCATCCTGCTTATCGGCAAACAAGCCAAACAAAATGCCCGAATCATGCGCGTGATCGGCGGTAGAACCGTTGATGGATTTTTGCACGGTAAAGGTCTCGGTTTCTGCCAGATGCAGGTTGGTGAAATCCTTGGTTACGGTCCAGCCGCTCTGCCGATCTCCCGAAAGGGCCGCGCTGCCATAATGGACGATTACCTCCGAAACCTCCAGCGCCCCATCGACATCCTCATCGGTAACAACAACGGTAAACAACCCGAAGGTTTTATCATAGGCAATATCCGCAACCTTATTGGCGGGCTCCACCTCATAAACCATATAAGAGTAATGCCCAACCCGATCATAGGGGGCGAGATCCTTAAAGGTATAGGTTTTCCCATCGGGCTTCATCGAGCCGATGATGATGGGCGCGCCGATATTGGTGGTTTCGTTGCCGCCGATGCGCACCTGCTGCAGGGCAACCTCGAAGGTGCCTGCGGTCCAGGTAAAATCGGGGATGGTTTTCGTTCCGGTTAAAGTGATATTCGGATCAACGGGAGCAGGCGCATAATTGTTGACCAGCTCTGCGTTGCTTTGGTGATCCTTTTGAATGGTTCCCTCCAGCGCGGCGGCGGGCGTAACTAAGGTGAAGCCTGCCGGCAGATTGCTTTCGGTTACCTTATAGCCAACTCCCTCGGGAATGTTGGTAAACAAAACGTCGGTTCCGTCGGTAAGGGTAAAACGGAAGGTCTTATTGTTATCGGCGGAGGTGATCCCGTTGGGAGCCTCGATCTTTTCAAGTTCTTCGGCAGAACCTTCAAAGGCAACGGTGATATCAAATTTCTTATCGATCAGGGCTTGGGGGATCGCTTCGGTTCCAAAGGGATGGGTAACAGCCTTGGCCACCAGCAGGCTGCCGTAGGTCTTGGGATGATTCTTAAAGTCCACCGCAGAGAGCGTGTGGAGCGCAACCGTTCCGCTCGCATTGGAAGAGGAGGGCGCATAATAGGCGTTATCTCCCTCTTTCACCGTATACTCTGTTCCGACAGGAAGGTCATAGATATACGCCACATCCCCATCGGCAAGGGTAACGGTCAGCTTTCCGCCCTCAACATTTTTCGTTGCGGTGGTTGCGGTTCCGTCTGCGTGCTCAATATAAACCGGATAGGATGCCGCCAGTTGGGTTCCGCTTAATGCGATTTCAAAGTCGAAGGAATCGGGCGCGCCTTCAACTGCCTCTTCCACCGTCTTGCTCAGCTTAATTCCCTGGGCAGGCTCCGCATTGATGCGGCCGTTATTCCCATGGTAATTGAGCATATGATAGCCGGTATGACCCTCCGACTCATGATAAACCACCTGGGGATAATCCGAGAAGGCGAGGGTGTTGGTTGTATTGGCGGTTTTATGGCTGTGGGCCTGCTCCCCGTCGATCTCTTCGCCGAAGTAGTACTGCGGGGTGCCCTTCTTAATAAACCAGCCGGTTTTTCCGTCGATCTCAATAACATTTTCTGCCTTTTTAAAGATCTCGGAGGATACCTTATCGTAGGCGGTCTTGAGCTCGGCTTGATTGTTATGAACCTCTACCCAATGATAGGGAACATAGTATTCCCCGCTTGCAGTCGGCTTGCTGCCGCTATAAACATGATGGTTTTGGTCCAGAATCTGCTTATTCTCGGTGAAATAATACCGTTCATTTTCCAGGGAGGGGATGAACTGGGTAACGGTGGTATTCATGATCCCATGGTTGAAAACATGGGGATCGGGATCGGCGGGAGGGGTGAAATGCGCGGAGCCTGCAACATAACCAAAGGGGTTCCCCGCATCATCTCTCCAACGGTTGGTATAGAAGGTATAAACGCCATCGGCATCCTTGCGGAAGCTCTCGCCCACCTTCTCGCCGATATTGATGGGATTGATCGCGCGATCCAGCCCCACCTCATAAAGCAGTGAGATGGGCTTTTCCTGCTCGCAGGTCATTCCCGTTATATTCTGCTGGGTCAGCGTATCGCCGTCAACGGTGATGGTATAGGTAACCATCGGCAGGAGGGCCGCAGGGACATTCATATCCACGATCTGGCGGCCGGTCTCGATATCCTCTCGTACCCGCACCAGCGCATAGAGCATGGAGGTCTCCACACGGTTTTGGGTAACATCGCCCATATAAAAATAGGAGCGAACGATATATTTTGCATTGTTTTGCGCCGAAATATTTGCGTTGGTAAAGGGAGCAATATAATTATTATCCTCATCGGCATACCAAGCAATATAGTTGGAAAACGCATCGGGAGAGGTATAGGAGATATAGCCGTTTTCTTTGGCGGTATTGATCAGCAGCATCGCTTCGGAAAGGGAGATGCCGAACCGCTCGGAAACGGCGTTTAAGATTTCATTTTCAAACCCTTCCAATTCCGCCTCGGAATAGTTGGATTGATCGTAATCCGCCACCTTCCCGGTGGTTGCAAACTCGGCAAACATTCCGCCGGAAACCAGCTTGCCGTCGCCGATATAGATGCCCTTAATGTCCTTTACTTCCATATAGGTGCCGATCTCATCGGTGAAGGAAATAAAGCCGTCCTGCGCATAGTTATTGTTGGAAACCAAGGTGCTGTAGTACCGCGACTGAATGATGATCTCATCCACGATCTCATCAAAGGCCGCCGAAAGCTGGGAGGCCTGCGCGGCCTGCCAATATTTATCAACATAATCCAGCGTCTTTACCCTTTCCGGGGAAGTGGCTCTGGTTACGCGAAAGACTTGCTGATTGTTTTCGTTGCGAAAGGCGGCGGTTGCGTTTTGGTTCATCGCCAGATATTGGGTTGCATAGCCCGAAAAACGAGCGGCCAACGCATTATTGGGATTCATGGGATCCAAAACGTTCTGCGCATACTGATGGTTGGCAGAAAGGGCATACCCCAAGGTATAAAAGCGGGTATCCATATTATAATGGGCGGTGATCTCCGCTTCGGCCCAGGCCGCGGTCAGCATGGTGCTGAAGGCGGTAACATCATCCTCGCGGAAGTTGCTTCTGTCGGCATTATTATTGCTTGCAACGTTATACTTGTTGATGGTTGTGTTGCTGCCGGTCTGTGTGCGATAAGAAGGCTCACCGTCGGTCATCAAGACCATAATGGGCATACGGTTTGTTCCGCCCTGGATCTTGCCATCCTCAATAACGGTATCGGCGCGCAAAAATTCCTGCGCGGCCGCATAAATGCCGCCTTGGGTATAGGTACCCTGCGCCTGTGCGTTATAGGTGGTTGCCACATTCGCTCCGTTGCTGTCTTTCACATCGGATGCAACATAAATGCGGTTTTCATAGGTATAAGGATCCCGCCAGGAGCCGGAACCGCCGGTTCTGCTTCGCTCAAAACGAAGAATGTCGCCATTGGCGTTGCCCGCAACATAACGGTCGAGGGGCAACAAAACCGAGGCGGTACCGTTATAAATAACAACGCCCACGCGGTTATAATTATTCAGCGCAAGCAAACGCTTGATCGCCTCATTGGCTCCGGAGACCATATCATCGATGGAAGAGGAGGAGGCATCTCCGGTGCCCATGCTGGTGCTGGCATCGAGCACCAACATAGTGTCGGTCGGTGTATGAGAATAGCCAAGCACCTCCGAGTTGGATCCAAGTGCGGAAAGAGCTACCATGAAATTCTCGTTTCCGAAAGAATCCGTTCCGAAGGATAACAAGCTTCGGATATCCTCAAAATAATCATCGGCCTTTGCTTCGGTTGCGGTATAAACCGATTTATCCAGGAAAACGCCGCCGGCATAACGGCTGCTCTCCGAAGAAAACCAATTTTCCCAATCACTTAACGTTTTGGGGTCCGCAACCGATGTGCTGCTTCCCGCTGCCGCCATGCCAACGATGGGCAGGCAGGAGATCAGCATGACTATACTTAAAATGATGCTGACGGTTCTTTTAAAGATGGTTTTGTTCATGTTCATTCCTCCTTCATCCTTTCGGGATAGGTGCAGATGCCGAGCAGTTCCTCGCCGTGATGGTAATAAGCACATTCGGCACATTCTTTATATTCGCTCGGCTTTCCGTCATAATGTTTGCAGGCGTCCTGCATTTTGGTAACAAAGGCATAGCCTTCTTCGGTATGTTGGGGATCTTTTAAGAAATCGGGATAGATCGGCATGGGGTCCACCAAAGGATTATCCTGCTCGCATTCATCATAATATCCGTAATAAATATGAAAGGTTTTCCCGAAGATCTCTATTTCTTTATAAAGATCGCCCGCCTGGGGTTGCGGTTCTTTTATGTCTTTTGATAATAAGGCATTCAGCATCGCAGCTCCTTTCTGCAGATAAAAAATCTGCTATACTGTTTACGCTAACAGTATAGCAGACCTTCTTTTGTTTTTTTATTACCTAAAATGGATTTTTTTGGTCATATTTCGGCGGTCAAAATATATCTTTTGAAGCGTTTTGGGATATATCGGCTCAAAGCACCGCCGCAAACTCATCCCGACCGACGCCGGTCTTTTCCGAAACGATCCGCACCGCCTGCTTGACCCCCGAGAGGGAGATATGGAGCTTCTCGGCGATCTCGCTGTTTTGCATCCCGAAGGCGGCCAGCTTTGCCACCTCCCGCTCCCGCTGGGAGAGGGTGGTGGCGAGCACCTTCCCGCGCACACTTCCGCTCAGCTTGGTCCAGCCTTCATTATAGATCTTATAAAGCTCTTTTACCTGCTCCCAGGCCATGGGATCCGCCAAAGAAAGCCTCTGCTCCAAAAGGGGCCCCAAAACGCGGCAGTATTCCGCCAGCAGGCCATAAAACCGATCGGGCATTGCCAGCTCAATGGCCCGATCCAGATGGAGGATCGCCCGGGCATCGTTGCCGGCGGTGCGGTAGACCGCCGCGCAGATCATCCGCAGATAGATCTCCGCAACAATCGCTTGATCCGCCATCGCCTGGGAGACCATCGGCTCGATGGCAAGGGGCACCATCTTCATCACCGAAAGCCCTTGCGCCCCCCGCAGCTCCAGCTCCTTGGTTGCCACCGCATAAGCCGTTGCATAAAGATATTTCCCATAAAAGACCTTGCAGGCGGGCAACGCATCCCGATGCAGCGGTTCAAAGCAACCGATCTTGAACCATTCGGGGAAAGAGGTGGTATCATAAAGCATGCTATCCACCGCGGTGATGGAAAAGGCCATCAGGTCCCGATCATGATCGTTTTTCGCGGGCGCTTCCGCAATATGCTTTTTTGCCTTGCGCCACATCTGCAGATCCCCCCGCCAGATGGCGCAAAGGGCCAGCAGCATTCCGGCGGAAAGCACCGCATAAAACCCCGAATGCTTATGGAGCAGATAATTGGCCCGATCATAGACTCGATCGATCTCCCCGCGGGAATAGGCGATCTCCGCCTCAAAAAGCACCTGCGCCTCATGATTATCCGCCAGGTTCTGGGCGCAAAGCTCGGCACTCCCCGGCACGCTATAGAGATCGGTCATATATAAAAAGGGGGTTTTGCGGGGCATGGGCATCTTGCCCTCTGCCGCCTCTTTTTCCCGCCCTGCTCTGGTCCGCCCGTCCATCGGCCGCGCCGCATTTTTGGGGATCATCCAATCCCGCCCGAAGCGGACCGCGCCCTCAATCTTCCCCTGGGCGCATAAGGCCTGAATGCGGCGGGGCGAAATCCCCCACTCCATCGAAATCTCACTGATTTTTTTATAATCCATCCCGGTTGCCCTCCCGAAAACCGACATATTATTCGTTTTAACGCCGTTTTATCATTCGTTTTGGCGAATATTATATTGTTCGCCTTGCCGTATTTATTGTAACTTTTTTTCCAAGAAATTGCAAGGCTTTTTTCTTATGAAGGCATGCGGTTGACTTTTCTTCTCATATATATTATAATAAATTTTTATAAAACAGGAAAGGAGTGGCGCGCTTGAATGAAATATTGCAAGGATTTCTTACCTTACCGCAGGTAGACTACTCCTTTCGCTTGCTGATCGCCGTTTTATGCGGTGCATTCTTGGGAATGGAGCGTTCTTTTCGCTCCAAGCACGCAGGATTGCGCACCCACGCCATTCTGGCGGGCGGCGCGGCGCTCTTTATGATCCTTTCCAAATACGCCTTTTTTGATCTTGCCAAGGGCGCGGGGCTGCAGGGCTTTGACCCAACGGTGATCGCCTGCTACATTATCGACGGCTCGGGTTTTCTGGGCGCGGGGATCATCTTCAATAAGGTGGATCAGGATACCGTTTCAGGCCTGACCACCGCCGCAGGCATCTGGGCCACCGCCGCCATCGGCATGGCCTGCGGGAGCGGACTTTTGCTGTTGGGAATTTTGACCACCCTGCTCTTCCTTTTGATCCCGCGGTTGATCGCCTTTAACCATGTTTATATTGCGCCCATCCGCGTTCTTTATCTGAAGGTGCAAAACACTCCCGCGCTTCGCAGGATGCTGAAGGAGAAAAAAGAGGAATATCAGATCCAGGTGGTCTCCGCCCGCTACGGCCGCACCCGCGCCGACGGTTCGGTCTCCATCTATCTCCAGATCCGCACCCCCCGAAGCATATCCTTCGAGGATGTTTATCATTTCTTGAAGGCCCACCCTGAAATCACCGAAATATCAATATAAAAGGAGCATTATCATGGCTGCTGTTTTAAACATTATAAAAGAATTTTTCGTTCAACACCCGATGCTGATCTATCTTCTGCGCATCATTCTGGCCACCTTCCTGGGCGCCATCATCGGTCTGGAGCGTACTAAGCGTTCCAAAGAAGCCGGCATCCGCACCCACTGCATCATCGCAGGGGCGGCCGCCCTCTTTATGGTTATCTCCAAATACGCCTTCTTTGATATGGCCGATGCGGTGGGCTCTCGGGGCGCTGATCCTGCCCGTATCGCCGCCCAGGTGGTAACCGGCATCTCCTTCTTGGGCGCGGGCGTTATCTATAAGAACGGCAACACCGTGAAGGGCCTCACCACCGCCGCAGGCATCTGGGCCACCGCCGCGGTCGGTATGGCTTGCGGGAGCGGGCTCTATTGGGTCGCCATCTTTATGGCGGTGCTGATCCTTGGCGTTCAGTTGCTGATGCACCATTTCAACGTGGGCTACGATGCCTATTCCAACGGCGAGATCCGCATGACCTTGGTGGATACCCCCGAGATCCGCGCCATCTTAAAGGAAAAGCAACAGGAACTGGGCATCACCATCGTTTCCTCCCGCATCACTACCTGCGCCGATAATACCCTTAATATGATCCTGCAGGTGCGAATGAAGCAGAATATTCCCTTTAGTGAAGTTTTGAAATTTATGGATGAACATCCTGAAATAAAATCTTTAAGCATCTAAAGATTTTATTTCAGCGATATAAATCTGCTCTGCAGATTTGCGATATGCAAAAGAAAAAGCTTTCGCGCGATATGTGCTTCACACGCGATATGTTTTTGAGGCGTTGCCTCAAAAACGAGGAATAGGCAGATTTATATCATATCGCATACACACCGTGTATATATCGCAAGCAAAGCTTATATCGCATTTGCCCGCTCGGGCAAATATATCGCCGAAAGGACATCCCCCATGAACCAGCCTACCATAAAGGAATTAGCAGTAGATCTGACCGTTGAGCTGACTGCTATATGCGATCATATTAAAAATCGTTCCGTTTTCATTAACCAAGTAATTCGTTCCTGCTCTTCCATCGGAGCAAATGCTTATGAAGCAAAATACGCGCAAAGCCGAGCCGATTTTATCCATAAGCTTGAAATTGCGCTGAAAGAATGCTACGAAACGGATTATTGGTTGGAAGTATTATTCAAAACATCCTCATTGACGGAAACGCAATATCAACAATTATCCCGGCAATGCGGAACCATTCGACGCAAACTGATTGCATCCATAACTACTGCAAAAGAAAAAGCAACCTCAAAATGAGAAATATTTACCTCAGGAGTGTTCATGAACTATATTGTTTTCGACATGGAATGGAACCAGCCCTTCTCCAAGGAAACGGCGGTCCTTTCCCCTATATATCTTTCGGGCGAGATCATCCAGATCGGTGCCGTTAAATTAAACGAGCGCGCCGAAGCCATCGACTGCATCGACCTGCTGATCGCCCCCACCTTCTACCGCAAGCTGCATCACCGCATCAAAAAGATGACCGGCATCGATCAGCAGATGCTCAAGGGGCAGAAGAAATTCAAAGAGGCGATCGAGGAGTTTCGCGCCTGGTGCGGCAAGGATTGCCTGCTGCTCTCCTGGGGCTATGATGACATTCAGATGCTCAAGGACAACCTGCTGATGCACGATCTGGAGGAAGATTGGCTTCCCCCCTGCCTCAATCTGCAGGGCATCTTCAATGGGCAGATCGCCCATGAAAACCGTCAGTTTTCTTTGGAATATGCCATGGAGCAGTTAAATATTGTTCCGACCCTGCAGATCCATAACGCCTTCAACGATGCCATCTATACTGCGCGGGTCGCCCGCGCACTCAACCTCAGAGAGGGTGTGCGCAACTATACCGAGCTCAACGGCGTGCTCTGGCATAGCATGCATAGTACCAAGGATTATTTCCCCCCTTTCCGCTCCGCCGAAAAGGCGTTGGCGGATAAACGGCTGAAAAAGATCACCTGCCCCATCTGCGGCAAAAAACTCAAGGTGGCGGATTTTTCCAACCTGGACGAAAAGAACGCCGAAGCGGAGGTGCAGACCCCCCATGGCCGCCTTTCGGTCAAGCTCAGGGTGATGCAAAGCCAACGGCGCACCTATTATATCCGCCGCACCATTCGATTTGTTTAAGCGAGGTGAACCATCTTGCCTAAGGAACGTTCCATTCACGAAAAACACCGCCACCGCCTGCGGGAACGCTACCGCGCCGCAGGATTGGAAGGCTTTGCCGACCATGAGGTGCTGGAGCTCTTGCTGGGCTATACCATTTTGCAAAAGGATACCAACCCCATCGCCCACGCTCTGCTGGAGAAGTTCGGCACTCTGAGGGAGGTCTTGGAGGCCGAGGAAGAAGAGCTGACCCGGGTAGAGGGTGTTGGCCCCCATACCGCCTTCTTTTTGCGGATGCTGCCCGATATCAGCCGCCGCTATTATGAGCAAAGCGCGGAGCACCGCCCGCGGTTTTTGGACAGCCGCCAGATGATGGATTATTTCATCCCCCGCTTTTTAGGGCGGAACGATGAATGCATTTTCGCTGCCTTTTTGGATCAAACTAAGCTCCTGCTGGATTGCACCTTGCTCTATCAAGGCTCTCTTGATGCGGTGGAGGTCCATTCCGAACTACTGATGAAGGAGGCAGTGCGGCAGGATTGCCGCTATGTGGTGCTGGCCCATAATCATTTCACCGGCGTTGCGCCCTCCAATCAGGATGTCAACATCACCCGCCTGCTGCGCAAAAAGCTGCTGGAAAAGGATATCGGCCTTTTGGACCATATCATCGTCTGCGGATCCGAGGCCCTCTCTATGCAGGATAGCGGTTATCTCAATCGTGGGTTGTAGCCCAAGCAACGCTTGGGCAGCGATATAAACCCCTTGCGGGGTTTATATCATATCGCCATTTTGCTTGCAAAATGATATCGCATTTGCCCATGGCAAATATATCGCGCTTTTTACATATCTCGCCAAGGCGAGGTATGTAAAAAAGCATATCGCCCTAACATAAATGAATTGTGATAAGAGCAGTACAATTCATTTGTACTCTGTAGAACATAAAAATCTCTCGATCCATAGCGGATCGAGAGATTTCTTTTTTATTTTAACGCTTTAGGTTCATCACTTAACCCTAAAAGGTAATCGGACGAAAGATTATAATACTCGCAGAGCTTGATAAATTTATCAATAGGGATCTTGCGTTTACCTGTTTCGTAAAGACTGTATTGCTGCTTTGTGATCTCTAAAACTTTAGCAAGATCTTCCTGCACCTTATCGTTATCGATGCGGGTATCCTTAATTCGTTTTACATATTTCATCTGCACACCTCCAAAGGTTGTGCTTTTATTGTAACACAAATAATTCAAACGAATTAAAAATCATCCAAACAAATGACTTGACAAGTGAAATGCGATGTGTTATATTACATTTATCATCCATTTAAATGACTTTGGAGGTAGTATGTATAAAAATTATGAAATGGCTTTAATCGAACTCGCTTTAGATAAAGTAGATAAGGATCTGGTCAGCAACGAGGCATATCGAGAAAAGTGTGAGAAAAAATTGTTCTATATGGAACGGATCAAAAATTATTTGCCGAAAAAAGAAAAGAAATTGATTCTTCGATTAGAGGAAGCAGAAAACAACCTCAACATGGAGGAAGCGGATCGTTTATATTTGCAAGGCTTAAAAGATGCCGGTATATTACTTAAAATTTTAGGTTTAATCTAATGATATAGCCTGCATCAGCTTATACCTACGCAAATGAATTGTGTCGGCAAGAGCAGTACAATTCATTTGTACTCTGTAGAACATAAAAATCTCTCGATCCGCTATGGATCGAGAGATTTCTTTATTCTGTTCTTTTTTTATTGATGATCGCCGCCGCGATCAGCAGGGCGATCCCTGCCGCCAGCAGAAAGCCTGCCAAAATCCAAAGGGCCAGGGTGGCCATCACCCAGGCGTAATAGCAACCGATCAAAGCCACCACCAGCGAGGTCATTCCCAGAGTGGGCAGGGCGCTGGACCCGAACCGCAGGCGCCTTAGCTCCCGCTCCTCCTGGGCGGGCAAAAGCCGCATACGCGCCAGAATGGGGATCATCAGCCCAAAGAAGGCCGCCAACGCCATCACCTCCAAGGGAAGTAAAAGGGTATTTTTGATCATCTTTTCCCAAAAATAATAAAGGTAGGCTTTATCATAAAGCATCCAGCTCCATAAGGACCCCAGCCCCACATTGATAGGAAAGTTCATCAATGCCTTGCCGATAAAAAGACGGGAAAGGGTGATCTTCTGCCGATATAACAGCAGACCGAAGAGCAACGCCACCAGCATTTCGCTGATCATATAGCCGGGGAAATAGGGGTAGGCACTCAAAAACAAGATATAATTGAGCAGATCGGCCACCGCCGCCACCACCATTCCGCAGACCGGCCCATAGATCGCCGCCCCCAGGGCAACGATGAAAAAGGTGAAATGGATCTGCACCGAAACGGTGATGTTGATGGTGATTCCGCCCACCACCACGCTCAGCGCGCAAAACAGCGCGGCCAAGGCCAGGCGGCTGGGCTTTTTCAGCTCGGCGCAGGCCGCCTTCCAATAGGCGGATGTGAGAAAATTACTGCATTCGGTCATAAAAAAATACCTCCCCTATCGCGTTACTGCATAGAAGAGGGTTCTCTTTATGGTAACAAGATATATCCAGACCTTGTTTTAAAAAGGCGGATTTTCGCTCCATCTTTGTTAAAATACTCGCCAATGCGCCGGCATTGGCTGCGTTTTGTGCCTTGATGAAACAAAAATCCGCTCTTTTTAAAATCTTCGACCTCAACGCGCGGAGATTTTGAGAGATTTTTGTTCATCTTTTTCGCAGATAGGCCAGCGCCTATCAAGAAAAAATGGGCGAAAATATCCAAAATATCCCGCATTGAGGCAGGTTTGGATATATCTTGTTACCTTTACAGCAACGGGATGCGAACGCCGCACGGCAAAGGCATGGCCTTTTTCGTCCCAAGGACAACTCCCCGTCCCTTGGGCACTCAAGGTGGCAAGATAACACCGAGTCTTGCACCTAACCCGCAACGATCTACTCTGCTAATATTTTCTTTATTTTACCATAGCCTGCTATAAAATGCAACCCATATCCTGCTTACGTCCCAAAGAATACCGCCGCAGGGTATTTCCGCTCTCCTTGCCCATCAGCATCACCGCAGAGATACGGCGGTTTTCATAGGTGGTATAATAGTAGATCCCCCGATCGGTATTGGCGCAGGAGGTATAGAGGGTATAGGCATCCGCCCCCTCCACCCGCAGGCACCCTTTCGGCACCTCCACCGCCCCCATCAGGTGAAAAAACTGCCCCACCCGCTCGGTCTCCTTTTGGGCGGGGCGCAGGTTTTGCTTTGCAAAGGCGGCGCGAGCAAAACGGGAAGGGGAAGAATAATCCCCCGGCAGACCCACCGCCCCCAGCCCGCGGCTATAGAGGGGCAAGCCCATGGAAGGCGCGGGATTTTCGGGAGAGAGATGCTGATAATCGGCCAGGCGGGTAAGCTGTTGATCGAAGGGCGGGTTATTGGCCAGCACCCCGATGGGATTTTCATAAACCTTCAGCCCTGCGGCGGTGGATTCCACCACCAACGCCCCGCTCCGATCGGCCACCATCCAATGAAGGGGCGAGGGCGGCAGGTCGGCGGAGAAGGGTTGGTCGGTGATAACGCAGTCCTCCAGCCATCGGCGCGCCTCCGAAAGGTTGGCGCACTCCCCCAAAAGCGATGCGATCAGCGCAAATGAGGGAATATTTTTTGCGCCTGCGCGGGGCGGGAAATAGCAGGCGTTGCCCGCGAAGAGCAGGCCCGCCATCGAAAGGCCTTTTTCATTGATCGCATCGTAATAAAGGGGCATCCCCTCCCGCACCGTTGCGATGCCGAGCAGGGCATACTGTCCCTGCAAAAAGCCCCGCGGGGTAACCACCACCTCTTCCCCATAGGACTGCTCATAGTCTAAAGTGCGCCCGAAATAATGATCAGAGCAAAGATAGGATATGGCTGTACACATTTTAATGGCTCCTTTTTTGTTTCCTATTCTTTAACATTCCCCTCAAACGGTTGAAAAATCCCCCCGCCTATGGTAAGATAAAAATAATCAGGAGGTAGAAAAAATGTTTTATTGTCCTTTCTGCGGAAAATCCCTCAAAACCGAGGATCGCTTTTGCGACCGTTGCGGAAAATCGGTGGAGGCCGAGGCCATCCACGCCCGCGCCGCCGAGGAGCAATCCTTTTTGGATCAGACCCACCGCCTTTTAAAATATGAACGCACCGCCCTGCGCACCGTCGGCATTCTTTTCCTGGTGTTTGGCGGGATCTTCCTGCTCTTTTGCGGGCTGACGATCGCAGGGCTCGGCGCCCTGGTCTTCGATTCCGATACCCTCTCCAAAGTCGCCGCCTTCGGCACCGGCCTTGCCGCCCTTCTGCTGGCCCTTTGCGCCATGGCGATGATCCCTTGGGGGATCGTCAACCTGGTGGCCGCCGCAAAGCTCACCCCTTATCTGAACGGGATTTATTCCGATCTTCGCCCCGCCGCCGAAAGAAATCAATCGGTGGGCTGGGTGGTGCTGGAGCTCTTCTTCAACCCCTTTGCCCTCGTCCTTTGGGTCATCAACCTCCTCCGCTTCAAATCGGAAAAAGCAACCGTCAAACGCATTATTCAAAACCAAACTACTGTAGAATAATATCTGAGCGGCGATTCTTAAAATCGCCGCTTTTTTATCTTGACACTGCCGAAGGAAATCAGTATAATATGGAAAGAAACACGGAGGAGTATCGAAGTGGTCATAACGAGGCGGTCTTGAAAACCGTTTGCCCAAAAGGCACAAGGGTTCGAATCCCTTCTCCTCCGCCAGAAAAAAGCACTTGCTAAGGCAAGTGCTTTTTTCAATGAAATTCGTTCCTTGCGGAACGAGTGAAATAGCTTCGCTATGAAATATTTGCTTCGCAAATGTGAAATATGCCCGAGGCATATGAAGGAACGAATTTTATTTCACTTTCTGCGGTAGCAGAAAATTTCATAATCCGTTCGGATTATTTCATATTGCGTAGCAATATTTCATTCAGCTTACTTTTGCCCGCAGCAGCCGAAAAAATGCTGAGCGCAGGGCATCCCGTCCCCCTTTCTCCGCCCTTCCGCCCGCCTGCAGGCGGGCT
>JAFSBD010000041.1 GCA_017442025.1 Clostridia bacterium | reverse complement strand
CACCGAGCCCACCATCGCAGGCTCCAACTTGAGGTTGATGACATCCACCAATCCCTCTTTCATCACGCCCAGCCGCTTAAAGGGGATCTCCATCACCACCCCATACCATTTGCGGTTGCCCCGATGGCGCAAAACCGCATAGGAGGGATAGCGTTCCCAAGGATAGTCGGGGATGGTATGATAATGCTCTTTGCAATGGTCAAAAACAAATTGCCGATCCATGGTTCCCCCCCTTTTTCTTTACTTTCTTATCATAACAGATCTCCCCTTATTTCTCAACACTTTATTCCAATAATGATTGACTTTGTTTCAAACTCTATATATAATAGATATGAAAATTATTACAAGAGGTTTATACATATGCCGCTATATCTTGCCGTTGATTTAGGGACGACCGGCTGCCGCAGTATTCTTTTTAATGAGAAGCTTGCACCGATCGGCTCTTCCTATGAAGAATACGGATTGATCACACCCAAAGAAAACTATGTGGAGCAGGATGCCGAGCTATGGTGGGCGTTGACCTTAAAGACTGCCAAAACCGCCATTGCAGAGGCAGGGATCGATGCCAAAGAGATCCGCGGGATCTCCATCTCCTCCCAAGGGATCACCATTGTCCCGGTGGATCGGGATTGGAAGCCCCTTTGCAACGCCATCTCCTGGCTGGACAATCGGTGCGAGGCGGAGCTGGAGCAGATCCGCGCCCATTATTCCGCCGAGACCATCACCGCCACCACCGGCAAGCCCTTTCTCCCCTGCTATACGCTGCCGAAGATCCTCTGGCTGCAAAACCATCAGCCGGAGCTGATTCAAAAGGCCCATAAGCTTTTGATGCCGCTGGATTTCCTCACCGCCCGCTTCACCGGCAAGGCGGTAACCGACCATTCCATGGCCTGCGGCACCCTTTTCTATGATGTCAACAACCAATGCTGGTGGGAGGAGGCTTTAGACCTTTTCCATATCGATAAAAACCAACTGCCCGATCTGGGCTGGAGCGGCGAAGCGGTGGGGACCGTTTTGCCGGAGGTTGCCGCTGAATTGGGGCTTGCCCCCGATTGCGTGGTTGCCCTGGGGGCGCAGGATCAAAAATGCGCCGCTCTGGCGGCAGGCTTGGATGCCGATACCGTTACCGTTTCGCTGGGAACGGCAGGAGCCATCAGCCAGCTTCATTCCGGCGAAACCTCTGCCCAACGGGGCAAATGCAGCTATATTGCCCCCGGTGCTTGGGTCACCGAGGGGGTTATCAATACCGCAGGCACCTGCCTGCGCTACATTCGGGATCTTCTCTATAAAGGCGAGCCCTACCGCCTCATCGACGAGGAGGCGGAGCAAGCCCTGGCCGAAGGGCGGGAGCTTTTCTTCTACCCCTATCTGAGCGGCCCCTCCGATCCCGACCATTATGCAAGCTCCACCGGCGCCTTTTACGGCATTAACATCGGAACCAAGCGGGGCGATTACGCCCTGGCGGTAATGGAAGGAATTGCCTTCCAGATCCGCATCATTTTGGAAGCGATGAATTCCTATGATTCCATTCGGGATATGGTTGTTTTCGGTGGAGCGGCCAAAAGCGATATTTGGTGCCGCATCATTGCAGATATCGTTGGCGTTCCGGTCTGCGTTCCCTCCACCGCCGAGGCGGCAGGAGCGGGCGCGGCGATGCTGGCGGCTAAAGGTGCAGGCGAAAGCCTTGCTCCCCTGCAGATTGCCAAAACCTATCAGCCCATGGCCGATACCGAGGCAAAATATGCCCGCTACCGCGCCATCGAGAAAAAGCTCTTTGCGGAGGAAACCAAATGACCCTGATTAAAAACGCAAACATCATATTGGAAGAGTCCATTTTAGAAAATAGTGCTCTGTTGATCGATGGCGAACGCATCGCCAAGATCGGCGCGGAGGCCCTCAAGGCCGATGCCGCGCAGGTGATCGACGCCAAGGGCGCGTATGTGGGGCCGGGTTTTGTGGATATCCATGTCCATGGCGGGGGCGGCGCAATGTACTACCAAAACCCCAAGCAGGCGGTGGAGCATTTCCTTGCCCACGGCGAGACTACCCAAATGCCCACCCTCTACTATAACCTCACCCCCGCGGAATTTGCCGAAGCCATCCGCACCGTTCAAGCGGTGATGAAGGAGGAGCGCTACGGCAAGATCATCCCCGGCTTTTATATGGAAGGCCCTTATATGAACCCCCTCTACGGCGGCAATCCCGACCGAAACCACTGGAAGGGCGAGATCAAAAAGGAAGATTACCAAGAAATTTTGGAACTGGCCGGTAAGGATGCGCTGGTCTGGGCGATCGCCCCCGAGCGGGAAGGGATCGAAACCTTTATGGCCGATGCCAAGGCCGCCAATCCCGATACCGTCTTTACCATGGGCCATTGCGAAGCATCCCCCGCGCAGATCGAAGCGGTGAAGCATTTCGGGCTCAAGATGATGACCCATTGCTTCAACGCAACGGAGCATCCTCCCAAGCGGGTAGGGACCCGCGGTGTCGGCCCCGATGAATACTGCCTGCTGGATGAGGAGATGTTTGCCGAGTTGATCTGCGATTCGGGCCCCATTCATGTCCCTGTGATCTGGCAAAAGATTCTTTTGAAGATGAAGGGGATCGATAAGATCATCCTCATTTCCGATAGCTTTGTTTCGGATACCAACGATCATCCCGATTGCTTCAAGTATCCCGATCTAAGCTTTGACCATAACGGTCTTTTGAGCGGCAGTAAACTAACCATGGATATTGCCTGCAAAAACTTTATGCGGCATACCGGGGCCACCATCCCCGAGGCCTTCAAGGCCGCCGCCCTCAACCCCGCCAAAGCGGTTGGGCTGGGCGATCAGATCGGAAGTATTGCCGAAGGTAAGATCGCAAATCTGATCTTTTGCGATGCCGACCTCGGTATTCAAAAAATAATGCTACACGGCGAAATTATCTAAAAGGAGTGGAAAAAATGTTGAAAGCATGTATGAAACGGGTCGATATTACCCCGCCCCAAGGCCTGGAGCTGGCGGGTTATCCCCATTATCCCAGAAACAATAAGGGTGCTCACGATCCCCTTTATGCGGCCTGCCTTTATCTCAATAACGGCACCGAAGAGGTAGCGTTCGTTACCCTGGATCT
>JAFSBD010000040.1 GCA_017442025.1 Clostridia bacterium | reverse complement strand
TATGGTGAAGGTGGCTAAGACCCTGGAGCGGGCGGCGGTTACCTGCGGCATCAACTTTGTCGGCGGGTTTTCCGCGCTGGTGCATAAGGCGGCTACCCCGAGCGATCTGAACTTGATCCGCTCCCTGCCCCGCGCTCTGAAGGAGACCTCCCGCGTTTGCTCCTCCATCAATGTTGCCACCACCAAGGCGGGCATCAATCTGGATGCTATTAAATTGATGGGTGAGATCATCCGCGATTGCGCTGAAGCGACCGCCGAGGAGGATTCCATCGGCTGCGCGAAATTGGTCGTTTTTGCCAATGTTCCCGAGGATAACCCGTTTATGGCGGGTGCCTTCCATGGGGTTGGTGAAGGAGATTGTGTCATCAATGTTGGCGTTTCGGGCCCGGGCGTTGTTTCCAGCGCCATCCGCAAGCATCCCGAGGCAGATATTACCGAGATTGCCGATATCGTTAAGAAGACCGCCTTCAAGATCACCCGCATGGGTCAGATGGTGGCCAATGAGGCCTGCCGCCGCCTGAACGTTCCCTTCGGGATCGTCGATCTTTCCTTAGCACCCACCCCTGCGGTGGGCGATTCAGTGGCCCATATCTTAGAGGAGATGGGGCTGGAGCGTTGCGGTACCCACGGTACCACCGCCTGCCTTGCCCTGCTCAATGATGCGGTGAAGAAGGGCGGCACCATGGCCAGCGCCCATGTGGGCGGCCTTTCGGGCGCGTTCATCCCGGTCTCGGAGGATGCGGGAATGATCCGCGCCGCCGAAGAAGGGGTTTTGACCCTGGATAAGCTGGAGGCCATGACCGCCGTTTGCTCGGTGGGCCTGGATATGATCGCCATCCCCGGCGACACCCCTGCTTCCACCATCTCGGCCATTATTGCCGATGAGATCAGCATCGGCGTGATCAATAATAAGACCACCGCGGTCCGCGTCATCCCTGCCATCGGCAAGGGTGTGGGCGAAAGCGTATCCTTCGGCGGCTTGCTGGGTGAAGCGCCCATCATGCCTGTCCATCAGGAGAGCAGTGAAAAATTCATCTCCCGCGGCGGGCGGATCCCTGCCCCCATTCACTCTCTGCGAAATTAAAAAAATCAAAGAAAATCCTGCAAAAAACGAATTTTTTGCAGGATTTCTTATTGCATACATTTTTTTAATATGTTACTATTATGAAAAACTATTCTCCGAGGAGGTCCAAGGATGAAAGAGGTATTATATCCCAATGTTTGGGGAAGAGGGCAGCTCTTTTCCTATTCCGGCCTGGAAGGGGAGAGCACCATGTTTGGCACCCTTACCGGCCAGCTTTTGCAGGATAATTTAGGGATGCGGCTGGATTACGGCCTTGCCGATTTTTATCTCGTTTCCCGCACCAGCGTCTGCAATTTCAGCATTGTTTCTTCTGATTTGATCGAGGGTATTTTAGGCCGCCGGCCTAAGCCCTTTGCCTTTTTGGCGCTGAACCAGAGCACCATCGTCGGCTATGCCCCCAAGGAGTTTGCAAGCTGGGCGTTCCATGCCGATAAAGCCGAGCGGGAGATCCCCGTGGAGGGCGGAAAGGCCTATGCCTATGAGGATGCGGCCTATTGTTGCCTGGCGGAAGAGCGGGGCGAAGAATTCGCTTTCTCCTTTGCCCGCCGCGCCACCTTTGAAGAGGCCTATGCCGATGCCAAGGCGGGTCTTTCGGCGGACGTTCGGGCGATCGCCCCTGCCCGCCGCGCTTATTTTGAGCGGGTGCCGCAGATCGATTGGCTGACGGAGGATCAGCAACGCACTCTGGCCAAGGCCTTCTCCATTATGAAAAATCAGGTCAACAGCCCCGAAGGGGTTCTCCAATGCCGCTATACCACCCCCGACCGTATTCCCCATAAGAAAATGTGGCTTTGGGATTCGGCCTATCATTCTGTGGGCAATGTTTACTTAGAGCCCGAGCTGGCTTATGAAACCATCCGCGCGGTGCTCTACGGCCAGCGGGAGGACGGTATGATCTTCCATAGCCAGACCCCCGAAGGGGGCAGCATCGACCGCACGCAGCCCCCCATCCTGGCTTGGGCCTTCTGGAAGCTTTATAATAAGACCGGCCGCCTGGATTGGGTGGAGGAAGCCTTCCCCATCCTGGAGCGTTACCTGGATTGGAACTTTAAAAACCGCGATGAGGATCAGAACCTGCTGTTGGAATGGTTTATGGATCCTGAGCAGCCCAATTGCCGTTGCGGCGAATCTGGAATGGATAATACCCCGCGGTTCGATACCGATACCAAATGGGAGGCCATCGATTTCTCCTGCTTTATGGCCAATGAGATGCGGTGTATGTCTGCTCTGGCTTCCCTTTTGAAAAAGCCCGAAGAGGCGGCAAAGTACGCCGACCTTTATCAGAGAATGGGCGATAAGATCAACGACCGCCTCTATTGCGAAAAGGACGGTCGGTATTATGACCGCGCCCTGGGCGGTGAGGAATTTAATACGATCCCCACCGTTTCCTGCTTCCTGCCCCTCTTTGCCGGCATCTGCCCGCCCGAGCGGGCCAAAAAGCTGGCCGAGGATCTTTCCAACCCCGAAACCTTTGGCCTGCCCTATATGGTGCCCACCGTTTCCAAGAATCATGAAAAGTTCAGCATCGATTATTGGCGCGGCACCACCTGGATCAGCTATAACTATCTGATCGAGCAGGGATTGAGAGAAAACGGCTATACCGAGCTTGCCGACCGCATTGTGGATGCCACCATCAAGATGGTTACCGAATGGTATTTAAGGGACGGCACCATCTATGAGGTCTATGATCCCCAAGCCAAGCTCAGCCCCACCGAGCTTTGGCGCAAGGGCCCGCCGGTCAACCCCACCTATGCGGTGGCGCGCCTGCAGATCGTCCGCGATTTCGGCTGGAGCTCCACCCTCTTTACCGCCATGATCATGGAGCGGGATGCAAGATTAAAGAAATAATAAAAACGGCTCGCATCGCGAGCCGTTTCTTTTATTCTTCAATAGAGTAGTCCTTATAGATCGGCCGAACCTCCACGTTCGGGTCTTCCAAAAGCAGTTCCAGAACCTCGGTATAGGCAGAGAGGGAATGATCGTCCTTGAGGTTGGTTGCGGCCTGGGCTAAGGTGCGGTCGTAGAATTCGAAATAATACCAACCGTCCTCCTCGTTAAGGGAGTAAAGGCCCCGCTTAAACAACCGTTTGCGCACCGTTTCGCTCCCGAACTTGTCCCCTTCGATAAAGCGGAAGGCCAGGCCCGAGAAGACCTGATTGAGCTCCTCGGTCTGGGTCTTGGTCTCAAAGGCTTCGGTGATCACATCCGCCACCGTGATCTCATTGACGATATAGACCGCTTTGCGGTATTCGGGGGCGGTAACATCCAGGTTTTCCCCTTCCAGATAGGTCTCGGCTTCGGCCTCGGTCATCGCGGGAATTTCATCCTGGAAATCAACAAAATCGATCACTTCGGGATCTTCCATCCATTCAGGGGGAACAAACTCTCCACCATCATTTTTGCACCCCGCAAAGCTCAGCAGGGCGGCTCCTATTAAAAGAAAGGAAAGAAATCGTTTCATGAAAAATCTCCTTTTGACATTCTATAGAATCCATTATACCTTATAAATATGAAAAAGTCCAAAACATTTTAAAAAAATTCTGAAAAGCGGTTGACAAATCTTTGGCGGCGTGGTATGATGTTATCACTTTAGCGAGATAAAGTAATAAATTATTTTTTCGGAGGATATAAAGATGAAAGTATTTAAGAGAGTTTTGGCCCTGGTGGCCATCGCAATGTTGCTGCTGACCATGGCTGCTTGCGGCCCCAAGGATACCTTGGTTGTCGGTATCACCGATTTTGCTCCCATGGATTATCAGAATGAAGCAGGCGAATGGATCGGCTACGATGCAGATCTGGCCAAAGCCTTTGCTGAGACCCTGGGCAAGGAAGCCGAGTTTGTGATCATCGAATGGGATAATAAGATCGCCGAGCTGGAAAACGGCTCCATCGATTGCGTTTGGAACGGCATGACCCTGACCGACGAAGTTAAGGCCGGTATGAGCACCTCCAACCCCTATCTGAAGAATGCTCAGGTTGTTGTTATGGATAAAGCCGAGGCGGCGAAATATACCACCGTTGAATCCATGAAGGATCTGCAGTTTGCCGTTGAAAAGGGTTCGGCCGGTGCTTCTGCCGCTGATGCAAACGGCCTGAAGAAGACCGAGGTTTTGGACCAGGCTACCGCTCTGATGGAAGTCAAGGCCGGCACCAGCGATGCCGCCATTATCGACCTGCTGATGGCCGGTGCGATGATCGGCGAAGGCACCAGCTATGCAGATCTGGCCTTCTCGGTTGAGCTGACCAGCGAAGAGTACGGCATCGGCTTTGCCAAGGATTCCGAACTGACCGAAAAGCTCAATGCCTTCCTGAAAGAGGCTTATGAAGATGGTACCATGGCAGAGCTTGCCAAGCAATACAGCATCTCCAACGAGAACATTATCGCTCAGTAATTCTTTCAAAAAATCTATAAAAGCAGAGAGGTTTGCGCCTCTCTGCTTTTAGACTGTTAAAAGAGGTTCATAATGTCGTTATTTTTAGAGCAATTACCCGTTGTTGTCAAAGCGCTGAATCAGGGCTTTGGCACCACGCTTTTATTATTTATCGTTACTTTGGTGGGGGCACTTCCCTTGGGACTTTTGATCTCCTTTTGCTCCATGAGCAATTTCAAGCCCTTAAAGTGGCTCACCAAGACGGTGATCTGGATCGTCCGCGGAAGCCCGCTGATGCTGCAGTTACTGATTATTTTCTATATGCCCGGCTATCTTTTCGGCATCACCCTTTGGGGCGGCGGCGAAATGGGGCGCTTTTGGGCATCGGCGGTGGCCTTTATCTTTAATTATGCCTGCTATTTTTCCGAGATCTATCGCAGCGGCATCGAGGGTGTTCCCCACGGCCAGCAGGAGGCAGGCCTTGTTTTGGGCATGACCAAGGGTCAGATCTTCTTTAAGGTTACCCTTTTGCAGATGATCAAGCGGATCGTTCCGCCCATGTCCAATGAGATCATCACCTTGGTGAAGGATACCTCTCTGGCGCGGATCATCGCCCTGCAGGAGGTCATCTGGGCGGGCTTTGCCTTCCTGAAGGGCTCCCATGGCATCTCCGGCCAGATCTGGCCGCTCTTCTTCACCGGCATCTATTATCTGCTGTTCAACGGACTGTTGACCATCCTCTTCAGCAGAATTGAAAAGAAACTCAGCTATTTCCAAGCTTAAGGAGGGAAGCGCGATGGCATTTTTAGAAATTCAAAATATCGAAAAGCGTTTCGGCCTCACTACGGTGCTGAAGGATATCAGT
>JAFSBD010000039.1 GCA_017442025.1 Clostridia bacterium | reverse complement strand
CTTGCCCATTGCGGGGATAGTTTATCGGGGATTAACGGGGAGAAAAGACCGGGGATTGTTCATCGAATCGATAAAGACACCAGCGGTCTCTTGGTGGTGGCAAAGGATGATATTACGCATCAGGGATTATCGGCCCAATTTGAAAAGCATACCATTGACCGTGTTTATGAGACAATCGTTTTCGGAAAGATGCCGAATAATAGCGGCACGATTGATGCGCCGATCGGCAGAAGCCAAAAGGATCGTAAAAAAATGGCGGTTGGTGCGCGTCATACCAAGCGTGCGGTAACCCATTATGAGGTTTTGACGCAATATCAGGGGTTTGCTCACCTCGCTTGCAGGTTGGAGACCGGGCGGACCCATCAAATTCGTGTCCATCTTTCTTCGATGGGTCATTTTGTTTTAGGCGATTTGGTGTATGGTCGTGCAGTGCCTAATTTCAAACTGGATTTTGAAGGCCAGTGCCTTCATGCAAAGGTACTGGGTTTTAACCATCCCGTTACCGGCGAACATCTTCGATTTGAAAGTGAATTGCCAGTTTATTTCAAAAATATGCTTAAAAAACTGGAGAATCGGAAGCAGTCTTAAAATGACTGCTTCTTTTTTGCTAAAAGGGTATATTTTACTTTACAAACAACCCCATAATATATTATAATATTATAAAATATGACTTCTGGGAGTGTGGATATTATGTCTAAAATTGCGTATCGCAGAATTCTCTTGAAATTGAGCGGTGAAGCTCTTGCCGGTGCCGGTAAAACAGGCATTGATTTTGATTATGTTCTGAAGATCGGATCCTATATCAAAGAGTGTGTCGAACATGGTGTTCAGGTTGCAATCGTTGTTGGCGGCGGCAACTATTGGCGCGGCAGAAGCAATCAGCAAATGGATCGTACCCGTGCCGACTATATCGGCATGTTGGCAACAACGATGAATGCTCTGACTGTTCAGGATGCTTTGATCCAAAACGGAATCGAGTGTCGCGTGATGAGCGCGATCGAAATGCGTCAAATCGCTGAAACATTTATTCGCAATCGTGCGATTGCCCATCTGGAAAAGGGGCGTGTTGTTATCTTCGCCAGCGGCACCGGAAATCCCTATTTCTCCACTGATACCTGCGCAGCTCTGCGCGCGGCTGAGATCAATGCAGATGTGATCTTTAAGGCAACCAATGTGGACGGTGTTTATACCGCCGATCCCAAGAAAGACCCCAATGCAAAGAAATTGCACCATATCCGTTATATCGACATCTTGAAGGATGGGCTGCAGGTGATGGATAGTGCGGCGGCCGCCCTTTGCAATGATAATAATATCCCGATCTATGTTTTTGATATGTCCGATCCGGCAAATATTGTTCATGCTGTGATGGGCGATGATATTGGTACAACTATTGATAATAAAGGAGAATAAAGAAATGGCAAACTATACTGAATTTGAAGACAAGATGAAGAAAACCCTGACCTCCCTTAACAACGATTTCGCCGGTGTGCGTGCAGGCCGCGCAAATCCTGCGGTTTTGGATCGTCTGCGCGTGGAGTATTACGGCGCTTCCAGCAAGATCAATGAGGTTGCGGCCGTCAGCGTTCCCGAAGCTCGTATGTTGGTGATCCAGCCCTGGGATGTTACGGTTTTGAAAGAGATCGAAAAAGCAATCCTTGTCTCCGATATCGGCATTACTCCCAATAGCGACGGTAAGGTGATCCGCCTGACCTTCCCTCAGCCCACCGAAGAGCGGCGCAGAGAGCTTGTTAAGGATGTTAAAAAATACGGCGAAGAAGCCAAGGTTGCTATTCGTAATGTCCGCCGTGATGCTTTGGATAAGTTTAAGAAACAAGAGAAGGCCCATGAGATTACCGAAGATGATCTGAAGGGCATTGAGACCGATATTCAGAAACTGACTGATAAGTATATCGGCGAAATTGAGAAGATGGTTTCCGAAAAAGAAAAGGAAGTCATGGCAGTTTAATTGATTTTGGTAGGTGAACGCATTGAAATTATCGCGGAATAAAAAAGAAATGATTGATCCCGAACGGTTACCTGAGCATGTCGGCATCATTATGGATGGTAATGGCCGTTGGGCCCAAAAACGCGGACTGCCGCGTTATGCGGGTCATGTGGCCGGTGCGCAGGTGTTTAAAACCATTGCTTATTATGCCCGGGACATCGGATTGAAAAATCTGACTGTTTATGCGTTCTCCACTGAAAATTGGAGCCGACCGCAGGAAGAAGTTTCCAGAATTATGAAGGTTCTGGAAGAATTTATCGACGATGCTTTGAATACCTTTGAAAAGGAGCGTGTGCGCATTCGATTCATTGGAGATCTTTCTGTTTTTTCCGGCACTTTATCGGAGAAGATGAATCGTATTGTTGATGTAACAAAAGATTTTCCGGGGCTGACATTGAATGTTGCTATGAATTACGGCGGTCAGCATGAAATTGTTCACGCAGCGCGTAAGGCGGCGGAGCTTGCATCAAAGGGATTACTCAAACCCGAGGATATTACACCGGAATCGTTTGGGAAGATGCTTTATTTTGATGATTGCGATGCGGTGGATCTTGTTATCCGCCCCAGCGGGGAGAAGCGGCTTTCAAACTTCTTGCTCTGGCAATCAGCTTATGCAGAATTTTGGTATTCGGATATTCTTTGGCCGGATTTTAAGCCGAAGGATCTGGATCAGGCAATTATTGATTATCAAAAAAGGAACAGGAGGTTTGGCGGAGTATGAAAGAAAACTT